>DATHGE010000246.1:0-2517 GCA_035317805.1 Flavobacterium sp.
AAAAGGATTTTCGACACCGAGATCGAGTATGGTTTCCGAAGTGGAAATGTGTTTTCTTAAAAATTCAAGCGTGTGTTTGAACCGCTTGCTGGGGAATACTTTTTCGTACATGTTAACCGCAAAGTTTGAGAAGTGTTGCGCAAAGATAGCAAAGATTTCATCGTTTGCAGATAGCCTAGCCCCGATAGAGCCGATATCCTTGGAGCGCAGCGGAAAGATAAAGGCGAAAGCGGGAAATCTGCTTCTAAATAAATTGGGTAAATTCAACAGATTGCTTCGCTGTGCTTGCAATGACGGTGCTTTTAATAACGATAGACAAATGCGTTTACGTTCATTCCGGCACCGACCGATGCGAACATGATCACGTCGCCTTTGTGGATTTCGTGGCGGTCGATTTTGCCCTGAAGCAATAAATCATATAAGGTAGGCACTGTCGCGACGCTGCTGTTTCCGAGGAAATTGATGCTCATCGGCATGATGTCTTCGGGCGGTGTCTGGCAATATAATTTGTAGAAACGCTGAACGATGGCCTCGTCCATTTTTTCGTTGGCCTGGTGGATCAGGATTTTTTTGATGTCGCCGATCGCCACGCCGCTGTCGTCAAGACAGTCTTTCATGGCCTGTGGGACCTGGCTTAGCGCGAATTCGTATATTTTGCGGCCGTGCATTTTGATGTAGCGCGTATCGGGATCGAGGTCTTTGTTGAACGAATTTCCGAAAAATAAATAATTGGCCTCGTCGTAAGCATATGTGGCGCTGGCGTGGGCGAGGATCCCTTCGTTGTCATTTTCGGAAAGCTCGATGATGGAAGCGCCGGCGCCGTCTGAATAGATCATGCTGTCGCGGTCGTGAATATCGACCACGCGCGACAAGGTTTCGGCACCGATGACAAGGCAGCATTTTGCCATTCCGGATTTGATGAAAGCATTGGCCTGCATCACGCCTTCGATCCAGCCCGGGCATCCGAACAGGAGGTCATAAGCGACGCATTTCGGGTTTTTGATCCGCAGTCGGTGCTTGACGCGGGTGGCCAGGCTCGGCAGCATATCCGATTGGATGGTGCCGTGGCGCACGTCGCCGAAGTTGTGTGCGAAAATAATGTAGTCGATTTTTTCCGGGTCGATTTTGGCGTTTTCTATAGCCCTTTGCGAAGCGATAAAAGCGATGTCTGAAGTCATAAGGTCGTCGCTGACATAACGCCGTTCTTCAATTCCGGTGATGTTCTTGAATTTTTCGGCAATAACTTCATTAGTGGTGGCAATAGGGGTTCCATCTTCATTGAGAAAAACGTGTTCCGCGAATTCGACGTTTGAAACTTTTACTTCGGGAATGTAGCTGCCTATTCCGGTTATTTTTACAGTCATCTTACAGGGGTAATAAAATCATGTAAATTTAAAGATTTTAAAGTTACGATTTGCTAAAATATTAGTATGCGTGCATATAATTATGGATTTGCTGATTTAAAATGTTAAAAATAGCAATACCGTAAATTTTTTTCTGTTATTTCATTTTAATCTGCATTACGGTTGCGATGGAAAGCGCCCGAGTTTTTATTTTATCGGAATTTTCTCCTTTAAATTTCACGTCTACGGTTTCATTGAAATGGGCGAGCCAGGTATTGAAATGATTTTCGGTAAGGATCATTTTCCGGTTCAGGTCAAGATGGATCTGCAAAACATTATTCCGGTAATTCCCGGAATTGAAAAGCGCCTGTTCCCAAAAATCAACGATATGCGGCAAATGTGTCGCCAGATTGATTTTTGCAACTTCGGTAAAGATATAATTGACAGAATCGTCCAGCAGCAGTTTTTCATAAAATTGCGCCATCAGGATTTCGAGGTCTTGTCGGTTTTGGATATCTTCCATAAAAAAATGCCCCGCTTTTAAACGGGACATTTGGTGTTTATTAGTTTTCCATATAGGCTTCGATCGGTGCGCAGGAACAAATCAGGTTCCTGTCGCCATAAGCGTCGTCGGCCCTTCTGACGGTTGGCCAGAATTTATTTTCCGCAATGTATTCCAATGGGAAAGCAGCCTGTTCACGCGTGTATGGGAAATCCCAGGAATCAGAAGTCAGCATCGCCAAAGTATGCGGAGAATTTTTAAGGACGTTGTTTTTATCGTCGGCATTAGCGGCTTCAATTTCCTTACGGATAGAAATCATTGCGTCGCAAAAACGGTCGAGTTCTTCAAGGTTTTCGCTTTCCGTAGGCTCGATCATCAAAGTCCCGGCAACCGGAAACGAAACCGTCGGCGCGTGGAAACCGTAATCCATCAGACGTTTCGCGATGTCGGTCACTTCAATGCCTTTCTGTTTGAACGGACGGCATTCGAGAATCATTTCGTGTGCCGCGCGCCCCATTTCGCCAGTGTATAAAGTATCGTAATGGCCGCTTAATCTTTCCTTGATATAATTGGCGTTAAGTATCGCCGCTTTTGTCGAATTCGTCAAACCATCCGCGCCAAGCATCGTAATGTATCCGTAGGAAATCAGGCAAACCAGAGCCGAACCCCAAG
>DATHGE010000247.1:0-2590 GCA_035317805.1 Flavobacterium sp.
TCTATCAATATTGCGCGCTGGCTGCCGCAGATGTTTTATTTTTTCTTTGCTTACAAACAATTGAAATCACAAAATAAGCCTTTGGTCGTTTCATGCCCAAGTGGGAATTTCGGGAATATCTGTGCGGGAATTATGGCGAAAAGACTGGGCTTGCCCATTCAGCATTTTGTCGCTTCGACGAATGTGAACGATGCAGTTCCGAGATTTTTGGAAAACGGAAATTACGATCCAAAACCTTCCAAAGCAACGATTTCCAATGCGATGGATGTTGGAAACCCGAGCAATTTCATCAGGATCCAGGAATTGTATCACCATGATTTGGGTGAATTTGAAAAAGATTTTTCGTCGTTTTCGTTTTCGGATGAGGAGACAAAAATGGCAATTAAAGCGATTTATAAAGAATCAGGATATATTTCTGAACCGCACGGCGCTGTTGGTTATCTGGGCTTGAAGAAAGAATTGCGGAATCACCCGGGAAGTATTGGGGTTTTCCTTGAAACTGCGCATCCGATTAAGTTTTCGGATATAGTAGAAGAAACTTTGGGTGTAAAACTTCCGATTCCCAGACAAATTGAAAGCGTTTTGGGAAAAGAAAAAATAAGAGTGAACATAAGCAATTACAAAGAACTCCACGCATTTTTGAATTTTTAAAATAATATTTCTAAGTAGGTTTTAATCTTCTAAACGTACTTGGTTTCAATATTGAAAACCTGTTGGTTTCAGTCTTTAAAACCAACAGGTTTTACATTCTTCGACGCACGGTTTAACAAATGAAAACCGTGCGTAATCATTTGTTAAACCGTGCCAGATTAAAAATTGGATTTTTCGCTTCACAAAACTAATTCCGAAAACAATCTTTCGAACGCTTTATCCAAATCTTTACACATTCCCGGATGCGGTCTTGAAGTCTGGATTACGGAACTCCGGATTGCCGTAAGCCATCGGAAACGTTCCGGAACCTCGAACTGCGCAATCGGGCCGCCTATTTTCAGGCCATTGGCGATTTTTACGAAAGAATCGAGGTTCATCCTGATTTGATCGATATCGATTTCAGGCGCGAAAAACCGCAGCTTATTTTCGTTCAATGCAAAATTAACCTTGATTTTTTTAGCGCGTTTACAAAACAAGATCAGCCCGACATTCAGGAATTCTTCGCGTTCTACCTTAGGCACGACGCGTATTACGGCGTACTCATACAGCTGTAGCTCTTGCATCTTGGGCTTGTTTTAGGAAAATATCGGAATTTGCCAAACGGGTTTTGAGGAAATTATAATACACTTCACGGATTTGCTCCGGCGTTTCATCGGTTTCTTCCCAATGCAGGAAGCCGTCCGGAATTAAATTCGTTATTGCTTTTAGCAGATCATCGTTCAGGATCTTTTTGAATTCGGCGTCCGCTTCAGCCAATTGTGAAGCCTGCGGCAACAGCACGTGGTCTTTTATCAAAGTGAACGGTACTTTTGCGTGCTTTTCCCAATCGGTCCACGCATGGTGGAAATACAGGCAGGCGCCGTGGTCAATCAGCCACAGTTCCTTATGCCAGATGAGCATATTCGTATTTTTGAAAGTACGGTCGACATTGGTGATAAACGCATCGAGCCAGACGATTTTGGAAGCCAGTTCAGGCGCTACCTCCGTAACTACCGGGTCAAAATTAATCGCTCCCGACAGAAAATGCAGCGCCAGATTCAATCCCTGGCTGTTCTGCAATAAATCCTGGATTTCTTCGTCGCCTTCAGTTCTTCCGAAAGCTTCGTCAAGATTTGCGAAAACGAGTTCGGGCACGGGCAAACCCAAAGCGCGTGCGATTTCACCGCCTATCAATTCGGCGATTAATGCTTTTACGCCATGTCCGGCGCCTTTGAATTTGAGTACGTATTTAAAATCGTCATCGGCTTCAGCAAGTGCGGGCAACGAACCGCCTTCGCGAAGCGGCGTGATGTAGCGCGTGACATTGACGGTCCTTAGTTTGGGTGCTTCCATAGAAAATTTCTGAGTCGCTAAGATAGGAAAAAGTTGCTGAGTTGCTGAATGTCTTAGTGACTGGGTTATTTGAAGCCGATTTCCTTATGGTTGTTTTTGAGTGTGAGGAAAGCCGGGCCGAGGCAACTGATAATCGTAGACGCGATGAACGATTCGTGCCCGGTTTGCGGAAGCGCGATATCGGCCGTTAAGCCATGGATGTAAACGCCGAGCAGCGCGGCATCGATAGGCTCGTAGGATTGTGCGAGCAGGCTGGTGATGATTCCGGTGAGCACGTCGCCGCTTCCTGCTGTGGCGAGTGCGGCATTTCCTGTGGTGTTTTCGTAGAGGATTTCGCCGTCTATGATATGTGTTGGCGCGCCTTTCATGACGATTATCAGATTGTGCTTTTTGGAGAAATCGATAGTTGTTTGTAATTTTTCTTCTTCAGAAAACCATTTGCCGATGAGCCTTTCGAGTTCTTTGGGATGCGGCGTAAGGATTGTTTTTGGAGCAAGCAATTCGAGCCATTCTTTGTTTTGGGAAAGAATATTGAGCGCATCGGCGTCAATGACTAACGGAACTTTATTGGATTTCAGGAATTGGTGCAATGCTTTTTGCGTGGCTG
>DATHGE010000248.1:0-14366 GCA_035317805.1 Flavobacterium sp.
ACAACATCAGGTTCGGGACATTCTTCCAGCCATGGTGGGAAAAAGGAACGACTGAGCCTTACAAGGCAATATTCCCGATTCCGACAACCGTTTTGGCGACCAATTCCACTTTACACCAGAATCCAGGATATAATTAGGTTTGTTTTCATGCCAGTCTTCCATGTTTGAGTTAGTCGTGGAAGGCTGGCTTTTTTAATATAAATAATCAAATTGCGCCCAATGAAAAAAATAACCACACTGTTTGCTGTCGGAATCCTGAGTATTGCTGCATTTAGCTGTAGCAAAGACGATGGTGCGGCTGTCGCCGAAACGCCCCAGCCCGAAGTATTCCAGCCGGTAGCGGTGACGAAAACAAACAATACCAAAATCTACGTGCATTACATGCCGTGGTTTGAAACCAAGGAAAGCAGCCCGGACCATCAATGGGGCTACCATTGGAAAATGAATAACAGGAATCCGGACAACATCGATGCCAACGGACGGAGAGACATCGCATCGCATTATTACCCGTTAATCGGGCCTTATCATTCCGGTGATAAAGAGGTGATCGAAAACCACCTGCTGATGATGAAATATGCCGGAATTGATGGCGTACTCATCGATTGGTACGGAACTTTTGATCTGTATGATTATAAAATCAATAAAGAAAATGCCGAACAACTGATCGATATGCTCGATGAGGTCGGACTCGAATATGCCATCGTATACGAAGACCAAACCCTCACCAATATTGTCAATGCCGGTCTCGCGCCTACAGTTACAGGTGCCGCAAAAACCGACTTCAATTATATGCAAAACCATTATTTTGGTGATGCGAATTATATCAGGATAAACAACAAACCGCTGCTGCTCGATTTCGGGCCGATTGTACTTCAGACTGCCGCAGAATGGACGACCGCTTTTACCAACCTGAGTCCGAAACCGGCTTTTCTTACGTTATGGAACGAATCAGGTGACGCCGGATCCAATGCCAACGGCGAATTTGCCTGGGTTTACCAGAATAGTACTTACTTGAGCAATTTCTACACAAACAACCTTCCGAACCTTTCGATTGCAATGGGAAGTGCCTATCCCGGATTCAACGATTTTTACCAGGAAGGCGGCGCAGGAGCAGGCCTGGGCTGGACAATCAGCCACAACAACGGTGCGACACTCGATGAAACGCTTGCCATGGCGCAGAAAGCCAATGTGGATTATTTGCAGCTCGTGACGTGGAATGATTTCGGCGAAGGGACGATGATCGAGCCGACGGTCGAATTCCAGTATACTTACGTCGACAAGATCAAAACGTTCGCAGGCGTACAAAACACCGGAAATGTATTTACCGAAATCAGCAAACTCTACAACCTCAGGAAAGCACACGCAGGCGATGCCGCGATTCAGGCAAAACTGGACAAGGCATTCGGTTATTTTGTTTCGATGCAGCCGGATAAGGCGGTAGAAATGCTCAACGAAATCCAATAAGAAATTAATGCAACATTCAATAATGAAAAATATTATCCCGAGATCCTGCCAAATCGCTTTCGCATTCCTGGTGCTTGTCTCTTGCAGCAGTACGCGGAATGTTTCCTTTAAGATTGCATCGCCCGGCAAAAAAAATGAACTGGTTTTCGAACTCACCAAATCGGGTCAGCCGCAATACCGGTTTTCGTCTAATGGCAAATCGGTGATCGAACCGTCATTGCTGGGATTCGAGTTTCAGGAAATCAAAAAAATGACCGAAGGTTTTAAAGTTGTCAATACCGAACAGCACACCACCGATCAGGTCTGGGAGCAGCCTTGGGGCGAATTCAGGAAAGTGCGCGACCATCATAACGAGCTCATTGTTCACCTGAAAGAATCGGCTGGCGAAGAACGTCTGGTAGATTTGATTTTCAGGGTTTTCGATGATGGCCTGGGTTTTCGGTATTCATTTCCGCAACAGCCGCATTTGGATAAAGTTAAAATTTCAAATGAGATTACGCAGTTTACCTTTTCGGACGACAACGATGTGTGGTGGATTCCGGTGCATTCAGAAAACAGTTATTATGAAAGCTTTTATCGGAAAACGGCCATGAGTAAAACCGATACGATTAATACGCCGGCGACCTTTGAAACCAAAAATAACCTGTTCGTCGCCATACATGAGGCCAACCTGACTGATTTCGCTTCGATGACTTTGTCCAAATCGGTCAACAACCAATACAAAAGTGAACTGGTTCCGTGGGCGGATGGTGTAAAAGTTTACGCACAGACGCCATTCCAAACACCCTGGAGGACAATCGTTGTTGGCGAAAAACCCGGCGATCTGGTCACTTCAACAGTGATGCTGAACCTGAACGAGCCTTCGAAGATTGATGATATTTCATGGATCGCGCCTTCCAAATACATCGGAATCTGGTGGGGCATGCATTTGGAAAAATATACCTGGGGACAAGGTGAAAAACATGGCGCGACTACAAAAAATACGGAAGAATATATTGATTTTGCTGCGAAAAATAGCCTTGACGGCGTTTTAGTTGAAGGTTGGAACGAAGGTTGGGACGGCGACTGGACCGCGGACGGATCTGCATTCAGCTTTACAAAAGCCTACCCGGATTTCAATCTTGACGAAATCAGCAAATACGCCGCGATGAAAAACGTGCGCCTCATCGGCCACCATGAAACTGCGGGCGCCACAAAAAATTACGAACGCCAGCTGGAAGACGCTTTCAAATTGTACAATAAGATTGGCGTGAATACCGTAAAGACCGGTTATGTGAATAAATTCCTCGATAAAAAAGAATGGCACGATAGCCAATACGGAGTACGCCATTACCGGAAAGTAATCGAAACGGCAGCCAGATACCACATTATGATCGACAACCACGAGCCCGTGAAAGGAACCGGAATCCAACGCACTTTTCCGAACCTGATGACACAGGAAGGCGGGCGCGGGCAGGAGTACAATGCCTGGTCGTCGGATGGTGGAAACACCCCGGAACATACCGTCACATTACCATTCACAAGAATGCTTTCGGGACCGATGGATTATACGCCGGGGAATTTCAACTTTGATTACAAGACTGCAAACGGAGCGAAAGTGCAGACCACGCTGGCAAGCCAATTGGCCTTATATGTGGTACTTTTCAGTCCGCTGCAGATGGCGTCCGACCTGCCTGAAAATTATGTGGGCAAACCCGAATTCGAATTCATAAAAGAAGTGCCTTGCATCTGGTCGGAAACCAAGGTGCTCGATACGAAAATCGGGGAATACACAACGATTGTACGCAAGGACTGGGAAGGAAAAAACTGGTATCTGGGATCTGTAACCGATAGAAACGGCAGGCAATTGGAAGTGCCGTTGTCATTTTTGGATCCGGGAAAATCCTACAAAGCAGAAATGTATACCGATGGGCCGGGAGCCGATTATAAGACCAACCCTTATCCTGTTCTGATAGAAAGCAAGACTGTGGACAGCGCCATGACGTTAAAACTCAAACTGGCACCCGGCGGCGGCGCGGCAATCAAATTCAGCCCGGTAATAAAATAAATGCAACCAACCAACAACCACTGTTTTTAGTTTTATTGATTTCAAATGAAAAGCCATGCCTTTGGGAGCATGGCTTTTTTGTTTATTATTGTGATTTATAAGAAATAAATCTTATCCAAATCCTGCAGGAACGATAATGTCCCGGAACTTTTATTGGCCGTCTCGGTATTGGTCTCGATAGTTTGGGAAGATTCGGACGAATCGTTAACACTATCGGCATTATCATTTTCGAACGGGCATTTCGAGGCTTGGGCGACGCAGCTCGTACATCCGAGGAAAAATGCGGCAATCCTGGATACTTTTTTATTCAAGTGCAAATGATCGTCTTTTTGGTTTTCGTTAATCTGCGATTTCATGGTTTTTTGTTTTTTGATGATTGGTAAAATCGACACATTTAAAATTATCGATATATTTGATTTCAGATGAATAAAATTGATAACGTATTCTAATTCCGGAAACGGTTCAGGAATGTGATATATTCTGCAAAAACTTCCTTGTTGATGACATATTTGGCGTTTCTGCCATCTTTGGTGGCAATTAACAGTTCGGCATCCACAAGCTGCTTCAAATGATGCGAAACTGTCGATTGTGCCAGCCCGAACATTTCAAGGATTGAAGTGCATGGCATACATTCGCTTCCTTTTTGTATCGCCTCAATCATCTTTAACCGATAAGGGTCTCCGAGTGCTTTCGATATTCTTTCAAATGCTTTTGCAGTCATCATTAAAATTATTCATGCAAATATATCGATATGTTTTATATAAAAAAAGACTTTATGATTTTTTTGGGACAGTCAGACTGAAAGTTAAAAGTTAAAATAAAAAAGCTGCCCGGATTGGACAGCCTCTTTATATTAAAAAGGAATAATTTATTCTTTAATGACTTTAATCGTTTTCATTTGATTGTCAGTGGTGACTTTAACCAGATAAGTACCTTTTGACAGATTGGACAGATCAATTTGAGATTTGGGTGCATTAATGGATTTAGTGTAAACTTCTTGCCCCAATATATTAAATACCGTAACATTTGTAATATTGCCAGTAGCCGATAAATTTAAAATATCTTTGACCGGATTGGGAAAAGAAGTAAAACTAATAGTATCAAAAACAGCATTGGCCAACGACGCGTCATAAGCTGAAATCACAAAGGAACCTTGCGTTCCATTGGCGCCAAATGCCCTGATGTAAAGTACTTCCCCGGGTGTTCTTCCTGATAATGAAACCAAAGAAAACGCATCAGTACCATCATTGTCATCGCATTCAATTGGAGTCAATCCTGCGCAATTGCCGGAATAAATTTGTATGACCGAATCGGTTACTATCGAAAAACCAGTTCCGCCACTTCCTGCAGTTTCAATCGTGATATTTCCGGAAGCCGGAACGTTAACCGTATACCAAACATCTTTTGCGAAATCTGAGAAATGAAAATTCCCACAACTCGGTATGGGCAATTCCGGGCTGACTGTTGCGCCTTCATTTGAAGTGGTTAAGGCGCCTAACGGTAAATCGACACCCGGAATTAGCGCAATCGCATTCGCACAATCGTTATTCGCCGGAGGACAAATGGTTGTCAACTGTACACTATCGGTCAATACACAATCGCTATCCTGATCATTGGCAACTGTAAAAGTGATCAGCGTATAATTGGGATAAGGCCCGAATTGGTAAACACCCGGTGCGGTGGCATTTTGACTGTCACTGGCCTGATCATCAGAAACGGTAACGGATGTTGCGCTGCCCAGATCTGTAATATTGACATTTATAAAATACCCTTCAAAGTTGGCGCAATCAAAAACGATGTCATAGGTTACCGTAGCATTGGTACATGTTGGCGGACAAACCTCCTGTGTTACAGCCGGACTGGTTAAAAAGCAATTCGCATCCTCATCGTTCGTTATGGTGAAAATGACCGGCGTCATATTAGCGTAAGGTCCAAATTGCACTTGCCCTGTTGCCGTTACCGTTTGAGCGGCACTTCCCTGATCATCAGAAATAGTTACCGAAGTCGCCGATCCCAAACTAAAGATATCCGCACTTATTAAAAATTGTTCGCCATTAATGCAGTCGGGAACAATGGTATAAATGGCATCCGGAGTGATACAATCGGATAATTGCCATGCCAGTGTAAAATTACCGGCATCTCCGTTAAATCCATCCTGGACCCAATAAAAAGTCTGGCTTGTCCCTGTATTATTTGTATAAGTATAAACGGTTAAATCATCATCATCAAAACAGGTCAATTCGATCTGATTGTTGCAGTCTCCAAAAAATGCTGTTACCATAGAATCAAAATCATTATCGGTTTGGCCGATTGTCAAAGTGTTTCCATTGGGTACCAGAATGGAATAATATACATCTCCCGATGTGCCATTATTGGTACAACTCGGATTGTTTTGATTGGTCGCGCCAATAGTCGTACCGTTCAGCGGAGAGGTTTCCAGACTTAAATCAATGGCGTGGTCGCAAAAATTATTGACCGGGGCGCAAATGAATTGCGTTTGAGGTGCGCTTGTTAAAAAACAATTGGGATCCTGATCATTTGCTACGGTGAAAATGACCGGTGTTGCATTGGGATAGGGGCCAAATGTGACGACGCCCGGATCAGAAACACTTTGTGTATCGCTTCCCTGATCATCGGAAACGGTTAATGAAAACGCGGATCCTAAACTTCCAATAGCAACAGCTACGAAAAATTGCTCTGTAACACTACACTCGGAAACGACTGTATAAGTTGCCGTTGCATTAATACAAGTATTCTCAAGGATATTTAAACTATAGGCTGCAGTTTGTGGAAGCGCCCAGGTTGATATTACAAAATAATAGGTCATTCCGTTTACCACGGGAAATGCTTCAATTGAAAGAGGACCGCCCATAGCGTCATTGACAATACCGGCAAGGCAATTCTGGCCGATATCGGCACAATTTGCATAGGCAAACAAACCGACATAAATTGCATTTGTTGACAGGAGCACATTGATTGATCCGTCAAATGTTGCCGTATAGGCATAAACTACGTCATTGCCGTTAAGGTAATTACTGGGAGTGCCGCAACCTGAAGATCCGGGAGAGCCTACATAATTATCCCCATAATTTGCGGTGTCGTCAGTAGTGGAAAATGGCAAAGAAACCGATACCGCATTTTCGCATAGACTAGTCTGACAAAAAGAACTTGTAAGTGATCCAAAAAGAAGCAAGACCAATAAAGTATATTTTTTCATATTTTGGTTGTAAATTGGTTAAGATGAGATAAATATAGTAAATTCTATGGGAAGATTTTCGATTTGTTCGTTGAGGGGCCTGACGGCAAAATAAGATTGATTCCCGTTCAGTTCCTGGATTATGCGCAAAAAAAAAGAGAAAAAACAGTAAAGCAAAGCCTTAAGTTTTTTCTCTAATTATTTATTCAGGGACGACGATGGGATTGACTTCGTCCATCCCCAAAGCTTCCGCTTTGAAAATAAAAAAAGGAGAAAACATTAAAGCGAGCTTTATATTTTTTCCCTAATTTTTATTTATTGTGACGACGATGGGATTCGAACCATCTATATCATGTCTTATATTGTAAGCCTTCGCAAAATTATAAATTTCAAGTACCCCGAATTGTACCCCTATCAGATAAATCCGGCATTGCCTTTTGATGTTCAAATATACAAAAAGTGGTTGAAAGAAAGAAATTTTTGGTGGAAAACTAAGCTAATATTTGAACAGTTTATTGAACTAGTTTGGTGAGTTTTCAACGCATCAGCAGATCAAAATCTACTCGTTTGCCCTACAACATACAACGCAAAACTTCTTCTACTGGAAGACCAGAATATTTAGCAAATTCTTCTACTGAAATATACTGGTGATCTTCTTTCTTAAGATGCTTCTTAATCTTGATTAAATACACCTTGCCTGGGTGTATTCTTTTCCCATTATGCGCTGAACGTCTTTCGGATACATGCACACTCTTGCGTTGCTTGTTCCCATTTCAATAATTGATGCTTTAACTATGCCTTTGGTATGGTTAGACCATATTGGAACCCAAACAGCGACTGATCATGGAGGACAACCATTTCAAGCCTTAATTTTACATCTTCTTTTGAAAGGGTATTTATCCCGTCAAGTTCTTTTAGCGTTTTTTGCAGCGTGGTCACTATGTTGTCTCCGGCAGGCATCTCTTTACCGCCTTTTTCAATATCAATATAATGGTAAGGCTTCATATAGTCGTTGGCGTGGTCGCTCTTAATGGCATCCATCCAGTTGCCATCCTCTCCAATCGACATCCCGTCGAGCAGCTTCATGACATTGGCCCTGGTGGCGGCGTTGATATACTGAAATGCAACCTCGGCAACAATAGCGTGGCCTTTATTGCCCCATGCAAAAGATTGATAAGGATTTGCCAATAGGGTTATGGCAAATATGACTGTGATCAGTTTACGCTTCATAAATTTTTTTATGCAAATCTAGTTTATGGTGGGAACAATAGATTTAAAGTTATCTTAAATCTATTGGGTACTTTTATTTTCGTTTAATATTTAGTAGAACATCCCCCATAATATAAATAGACTAATTGATAATATAAAGCACGGATTACAAATCCGCGCCATCGGGTTTTTATGATTTTGAAGTACATCTTTTTGTATGTATACAAGTCGATAATTCATGCGTAAACTTATTTAACGATGTGGCTGATTCAATAATATTTTGAATCATTTCTTTAAATTCATGAGACGAACAATCTTTGATATCTTCTAATAAATATGAGATTCCTAATATATTAGCAACTGGATTTCTAATTTTATGAGATACAATAAACATCATTTCCTCTAAATTAGCAACATATTCTCTTTGACTCATCTCAGCTTTTACCAGTTCGCTATTTGCGATTGATAATTCCTCAGCGCGCTTTCCTTTTTCACAGTTCTCAAATATCAAGTTTTTATTGGCGATTGCTAACTCATGAGATCTTTTTTCCTTTTCATTATTTTCATAAATGAGATTTTTATTAGCAATCGCTAGTTCCTGAGCCCGTTTTTCTTTTTCACTATTTTCGAAGATCAGCTTTTTATTTGCTATTACTAATTCCGCAGCTCGCTTGCCTTTTTCATTATTTTCAAAGGTAAGTTGAGTATTAGCAGCAGCTAATTCTGATTTGTGACTTATTTTTTCTTTCCGATGTGTATTTATTTTTTTATTAGCAGTAGTTAATTTCGCAGAGTATTTTTCCAGTTTTTTATTTTGTAAATTAATTTGCTCATTAGCTATAATTAAGTCATTTTTATTTCTAATTGCGTCCATGATATTTGAATTTGGTATTAGGTAAATGTAATAATTAACATTTTTCTAATCAGTTATTTAAGATAACTATGGGAGCTAACGAGGAAAAATATGACAAAATGCGATTTATTATATAGGCAAACTTGCTGCTAACTATGTGCTATGTATAACAGATGTAGTCCAATCTCTTTTCATAAGGATCAAAAAAAATGTTATCTCAGCATTTTACTCTTTATCTAAAATCCAACTTAAAATTTTACCCCTAAGCATTGTACGAGCGAGACGCTCGCGCCAGCAACGGGGGGCTTTTCGCCGAGTTTTCTCCGCTAATCTAAGCAATTTCTGAAATTTAAACTTTAATCTACAGCGAACTAGCCATGAGTTTGCGTGCTGTTAACGGAAGTCCTTAATATATTCAATAACTTCTTTTATCCAATCGTCGCTTCTCAGCGTAACATTTGGGGTTACGCCTTTTCCTTCTATTGAAATGCCGTCTTTTGTTACGATTTCACAGATGGGTATCTGCGCAAAATAATTGCCAAACGTTACTATTGTCGATGGATTACCGGCTCCTGCCGTAGTTCCGCCCAGGATGACGCCCCGCTTCATTTCCTTAATGGTCAACGCGAAATATTCTGCTGCGGAAGCAGTGTGTTTTGAAACGATGACAAAAACCGGAATGCCATAGAATTTAGGGCCATTTGAATAATTATAGGGAACTTCACTCTGGTGCCATTCACTTTCGCCACCGCACTTTTTACGCAATAGGTCTTGGTAGGCATTGCCTTCAAACAAATGGCTGTTTACAAATCCGCCCATCTCTCCATCTCCGCCCGGACATTCGGACAAGTCGAAAATCAGGTATTTACATCCTTTTACAAATTCTAATGCTGCAATTACTTTTTGGAACGATGCCTCATCGGCAATAAATTCATCCCACTTGATGTAGCCTATGTTGCCATTGATCATCTTTGCTTCGGAAAGACCACCATTCTTATTTTCGGCTTTAGGCTCTGCAGCCTGTACCGTACGGGTAGTGTCTGCAGGTTTATTTATGCCGATATAAAAGTGATTGTCGTTGGTCATTTTTCTCAGCAGCAGCGACAGCCTGTCTGTAGTCTGGCTAACATTGTAAAATTCGCCGGCTTTTAGCTTTTTCTGCAATGTGGCTGTGATTTCCTTGCTTAATGCTTTATTAAAGTAGGTTCGGTTGAGTACCTTGCAGTAGTTTGCAATTAAACTGTCGGTCTCTATTTTCGACAAAGTGCCATTGCCGGATGCTGTTTGGGCATTGAGCTGGTGAAGAGAAAAAAACAAGAGAAACGCTGTATAGAAAAATTTCATAATGCCTATAGTTTTTATATTGGACATAGTAATGCGATTGGTATTGCACCCTAATAAAAGTTCAGTTTTAATCTATTGTTAATTTACCAATAAGCAGATAATTAATGATAAAAAGATACTTCAACATTATATTCCCCGCAACATCACGGCTATTTACCTTGTGATATGAGCCGTTAATTTAATGTCGATATTTCCGTTGGAGTAGTTTTATTTTCAACTTTAAGGTGTCGTATATTATACCTAATATCAGCGATACCGCACCGATTATTAAAACGTACAGACCAATCTTAGAATAAAAAATCCCACCGATAATTCCGCCTATAAAAAAGAAACTGATTATTGTTAAACGCAATTTTATTGAAGAAAAGAGTTTATCTTTTGATTCTTGTTCTTTATAAAAAAACAACTGTGACAGCTCGATTCCCAAATCTGTAAAAAGCCCTGTCAAATGAGTTGTCCTAACAGTGGCGTTAGAAATTCTTGTTACTAAAGAATTTTGCAAACCCATTGCGAATAACAAACTACAAGCAATTAAGTTCGGATTTTCAAGAATTAGATTTTTGCCCAACAGCGCAATTAATAATAAAATCAAACTTTCAATAGACGTTGGAATTATATAGACATAATTCTCGTTTTTTCGTGAAAGTAGTTCAACAAAAAAACTGGAAGTAAATGATCCAAGAAAAAAGAAAAAAATATACAGAAAATAAATAAAGCCTTGCCAAAAGTTTAATTTAAAAATTTCGTCTACAAAAAAGGCAAAATGACCTGTAACATTTGTAGTAAGTTTTGCAACAGCCATAAACCCCGCCACATTTACAATTCCAGCCACAAAGGAGAGCAGCGAAGCGATTTGCAGATTGTGTTTTGAAGTTCTTTTTTTACCCTGATGTATAAACATTATATTTCATTTATGGATTCTGATTCCGCCATGAGGAATGTCGTAACGTTTTGCCAAACGCCTGTTATAAAATTGTTATTTTTCGCAAAGTTCTTTCAACTTGTCTAGTGCTTTTGGATAGGTCTGTTTCATATAACCTACAAAATCTTCTGTGGTGTCTAAATCAACAGTAACGGTTATAGTCCCATTGTTTTCTTCGAAGGTATAGTTTTCAAATCCGTTTGCCCATTTTTCCACTTCTGGTCCTTCTGTAATTTCCTTGCCAGCTTTAAAAAGACCATAATGTTGAATTGAAACAAATCGGTTGGGAATGTTTTCAGCTATTCTGGAAACCATACCTCCTTTTTCTCCTTTCTCATCTACTCCAATAAATAGAATTTTATTTCCCTTGTCCCAGCTTCCTTCATAGGTAGATGTCGGGTTAAACAATGAAGTCCATTGCTCATAAGTTGATTTACTGTTGGTGCCAAGCATAAAATCATAAATCTTGGTAACAGGTGCATTGATGCTTACTTTGAATTGTAACTTTTTCATAATATTAATATTTGTTTAAATTAATCTTTCGAGTTGTTATTTTCCGTCATACTTAGCAGTCGTTTAACATAATCTATAACGTTTCGCGGCTTTGAGAAGTTGCGGAAAAAGGAGCAGAGTTTTCTCCGGCGAATCAAGACGAAGTTATGGAAAAGAAATTTTCAATTTACTAAAAGCCAGCAATTTCTTAAAGCGGCTGTTAGCGGTTCGTTGTTTTTTCTGATGTCGGTTCATAGTAAAACACTGTTGCACCCGATTTTAAGGATTTTGTCTTGATGAGATTGAAAATAGTCCTTTCCTTTATTTGGTCAAACAATGGCAAACCCTTTCCCTCTACGACAGGATGAATACAAATTTGAAATTCGTCAATAAGGTTACTGTTTAAAAGTTGAATAATCAAACTTCGACTTCCGACAAAAATATCCTTTCCTGATTGTTGTTTTAGTTCTAAAACTTCTTCGTCAAGAGGTCTGTTGGCAAGTTTTGCAGTGTTCCATCCTGTGTCTTTTAGTATATTGGAGAAGACAATTTTTTCAACTTTGTCTATTGAAATTGCAAAGGCATTCATTGATTTTTCGTCAGAAGGATTTTTCAATAATGTTTGCCAAAATTGCATGAGTTGATAGGTTGTCCGTCCATATAATATAACACCTGCATTATTCAACAGGTCAGCATAATGATAATGTAGTTCCTCATCGGCAAGAAATCCAGCAGTGTGGTCGCAAAACCCGTCAATCGTCATATTTATAGCTGCAATTACTTTTCTCATATTTATAATTTTATGTCGTCTGTTTTACTCTGGTCTTCCTTTGCTAACTTGTATATACTGTTCACAAAATGTCATCAATACAACTTATTCAGTTGGCTTTGCTCCGTATCACTTTCGTTCGGTCTAAAGGGGTCCGTTTCGTATGGTTTGTCCACCAGGTGTTAACGATTAACCATGCCTAATGCTTTTTTAATATCCTGATCATTTTGAGCAACAATATCTTCGGGACTATAGGTAACAGGATAATCTGGTATGATCCCACGGCCCTTTAGAGGATTTTTTGCCACAGATGTAACCCGCATTAAAGGGAAGTCCACGATGATTTTAGAGTGGGGTAAGGTTAGCTCCTGGAGGGTAACCCCATTGCATCCTTCCTCGCTGCCAGCGGTTTCCCTGCCAATAAAGACAACGCCTTGACGCTGTGCCTTGACGGCTGCCGAAAACAGCGCTCCGGAAGAAAATGTAGCACCATCAATTAGAACCAATAGTTTTCCATCAAAATGATCTGTTTTGTCTAAAGGGAATGGCCCGTAAAGTTTGCCGAAAGCCGGCTTCGCCGCAACATGATACCAGGTACCTTCTTTACCTGCTATTTTAAATCCATCTGTAAAACCCTGAGTTATCAGGGGGTCAAAATATTTGGCAAAAGTATTTATTGCAGGATTAGAAAGCCTCGAGTTCACATCTTTGATAATTTCAAATGGTGAGTCGGCAAGGTAGGAGAGTAATTTTGTAGCCACCCTTATGTCACCTCCGGAGTTGTGTCGTAAATCCAGGATGAGCGTTTTTATACCTTTTTGTTTAATCAGCCTGAAAGCGTTCTTAAAAACAATTGTGTCTTCATAAGCAAACGGTGTGGACTTAAATAAGGCCACCGGAGTGTTCTTCCATAAACGCAGGCGTGAATCAGGAATACTCTCAGCTGTTGTCCAGCCGGAATATGTATTGTCCTTTTGACCAGGATCATGAGCTGATACATCACCATTGACTTCATTTACCCATACAATACTTAATGCTGCGGAATTGCTGTGAAGCTTCAATTTGTAGGATCCGGACCAATGGTAATACTTATTGCACGCATCTTCAAAACCATCATATTCACTCAGAAATAGCTCTTTAAATGTTTCATTGTATCCATCATCACTATATAAGTCATATCCATGATCAATGATTTTGTCAACGGCCACATCATTTATACTTATAATTTCATCCCCAGTGGCTAATTGGGCCGTTTGATGGGTGGTAACCCATACCCGATGGTCCCGAACCAAAACTTTAAAAGGCAAATGGGGTACTTTCAGGCCAATTGGTGGCTTGTAGTCCTTTGAGTGTTTTATTTGGGTATGACCGCATCTTAAATTACAAACAAAAGGATAAATCGCTGTGATGAACTGATCTTCTGTCAAAGGAGCCTGGATAGACGCATAGGTTTTGTCGTAGACTTTTTGCAGGCTGTCAACCGGAGTATAAATCCCATAGCCGGGATGTACCTCTTTTATTGCAGCCCACAGGATGTGAAGGTCATCGTGCATATCTTTTACAGCTAATGCTGAAACGGTGTTTGCATGCAGCTGATCAGATACATCATCCTTTTTAGCCCGGGAACTGTTGCAAGACGATAAAACAACTACAACCAGTATGGTGAAAAACGTATTCATTGTGTTTCTCATGTTATCTATTTTTTTATGCAAATCTAGTTTATGGTGTGAAAAATAATTTAAAGTTATCTTAAATCTACAGCTACCTTAGACATAAATTAAACATTGAGTACTGGGAAACAAGGCGGAATAAAATCCGAGTAATTTGAGTCGGGTAAATATTCTGTTTACGATTTACTACACATTCGATAGGAATCGCAAATGAAATATTTGCGGTAAAAATATCAAGTTTGTGCACAAAATATATCCTAAACCCTCCTTGGTTTTTTATAAACTTAAGATGTACGTAATTTAGTTTTTCTAAGCCTTTTGAAACTTCCATCCATTGCCTTTTCACTATACAATAGATAAATAGTGTTTTCGTTTAGCCAACAAAAGTTCTTTTTCTGGC
>DATHGE010000249.1:0-4553 GCA_035317805.1 Flavobacterium sp.
CGATTCGGCTAACATGCTTGCAAACGCCGGCAACATTACGCTTTCCTGCAAAGTCTATCCAAAAAAGATGTCGTTCGGTTTTCCTGATTTCGACGGAATTTTGGGTTACCGCAACGAATCCAATTTCGATTTTTACCTGATCCAATTGTCGAGCACCGATGTCGAGGCACGTTTCCGGAATTCAAGCGGAGCCGCTTACACGATCACCTATACCGGATTGGTTTTGAACCAGTGGACGCAGTTTTTTCTGGTCTTTAACGGAACAAACGGTACGCTCAAATTATACAACGGCAACACCGAAGTCGGGTCTGTCGATGCCGAAGGCACTGTCCCTGCAAGCAGCACCGGAACCTTGAAAATCGGCCTTATAACCTATCAGGATTTCAATTGGTACCACGACGGTTACATCGATGAAGTGAGTTTGTGGGACAAAGCATTGACGCCCGCTGAAATAGGCACTATCGTAAGCAACGGGGAGGTTTTGACTCCGGCAAACGAACCGAATCTAAAGGGATATTTCAAATTCAATCAGGGAATCGCCTATGGCGCCAATGGCGGGCAAACCATTTTGTATGATACTGTAGGCGTAAATAATGGCTATCTGTATAATTTTAACCTGCTTGGAAACAGTTCCAACTGGGGCGGCGTTGAGCCGTTGAAAGTTTCCCGTTTCAATAAGGATGAGCTGGGAATTTATCCGAATCCGGCAACCGATTTTGTATCGATTTCGGGACTCCGGGAAAATGCCGCTGTGAAAATCCTCGATATGGCCGGAAGAATTGTTGTGGCCGAATCCGTTTCTAAAAATGATTCGAAGATCGACGTGAGTTATCTCGACTCCGGAATGTATCTCATGGTAATCAACAATTCCGAATCTGTAAAGTTTGTGAAAAAATAAACACGCTTTGGTTTGCGATTGCATTTTGGCAAAAAGGTTCATCAGGTTATTTCGATAGCTTAATGAACCTTTTTCTTAACGGTTAAACCAAAAATTATTTCTCGATTTCCCGCAGGCTTTCCATTTTCTTATGTGCCAGGAATCCTTTGATGTCTTCAAAATGTTCCTTCACACGTTTGTTGCCGAATTCGAAAACCTTTTCCGCCAATCCATCAAGGAAATCACGGTCGTGGGAAACGAGAATCAACGTTCCGTCAAAATCCTTGAGGGCATCTTTGATGATGTCTTTGGTTTTCATGTCAAGGTGGTTGGAAGGTTCATCGAGAATCAGCAGATTGACCGGTTCCAACAATAATTTAATCATTGCCAGACGCGTTTTTTCTCCACCCGAAAGCACTTTCACTTTCTTCGTCACATCGTCGCCATGAAACATGAATGCGCCTAAAATATCCTTGATTTTGGTGCGCACATCACCAACGGCAATGTCATCTATGGTAGAAAATATGGTTCCGTTTTCGTCCAGTAACGACGCCTGGTTCTGTGCAAAATAGCCGATTTGCGAATTGTGGCCGATTTCAACAGAGCCGCCATTGATTTCGATTTCCTTCATGATGGCTTTGATCATGGTCGATTTTCCTTCGCCATTTTTTCCGACGAATGCCACTTTATCGCCACGTTCAATGACGATATTGGCATCTTTGAAAATCAAGTGGTCGCCGTAGGATTTTTCAAGATCCTTCACGACTACGGGATATTGCCCGGAACGGATCGCGGGTGGGAATTTGAGTTTTAAGGCCGAAGTGTCGATTTCGTCAATTTCGACCGGGACAATTTTTTCGAGCATTTTTACACGCGACTGCACCGATAAGGTTTTGGAGAACGTGCCTTTAAAACGGTCAATGAATTCCTGGTTGTCGGCAATCATTTTCTGCTGTTCGTCGTAGGCTTTCTGCTGGTGGATCCTCCGGTCTTTTCGCAATTCTAAATAATGGGAATATTTTGCTTTGTAATCGTAGATGCGGCCCATCGTCACCTCGATCGTACGGTTTGTAATATTGTCTACGAAAGCGCGGTCATGCGAAATCACGACTACGGCTTTGGCACTGTTGATCAGGAAATCCTCGAGCCATTGGATGCTTTCGATATCCATGTGGTTGGTTGGCTCATCGAGCAAAATCAAATCCGGTTTCTGCAAAAGGATTTTCGCCAGTTCGATGCGCATTCTCCAGCCGCCCGAAAATTCGGATGTCGGCCTTGCGAAGTCTTCGCGTTCGAAACCGAGTCCGGTCAGGATTTTCTCCACTTCGGCCTCATAATTCACTTCTTCAATGGCGTAGAATTTTTCGCTTAAGTCGGAAACGCGCTCAATCAGTTTCATATAATCGTCGCTTTCATAATCGGTCCGGATCGTGAGCTGCTCATTGATCTCATCAATCTCAGCCTTCATTTTGAAAATACTTCCGAAAGCCTTCGATGCTTCCTCAAAAACCGTCGATCCGTCCTGAGTAAGCAAGTGCTGCGGCAGGTAAGCGATGACAGCGTCTTTGGGCGCAGAGATGTTTCCGGTTGATGGTTTGCTCTGCCCAGCGATAATCTTAAGCAGCGTCGATTTTCCGGCGCCGTTTTTCCCCATGAGGGCAATCTTGTCGTTTTCGTTGATAGCAAAGGATACGTCGCTGAAAAGCGTTGTACCGCCGAATTGGACTGATATGTCGTTAACTGTGATCATTTTGATGTATAGAATTGGTTGTTTCGCTTATCGCTGGATTTTGAAAGGTGCAAAGATAGTCAGATTGTTATAAAGTTCCCATTTGGAATTCTTCAAAAAAAATCAGGCATTTTGCGGCATTTATAATTTCATTACATCCGATTGCCTATATTTGGAACAAACAAACAATTATGAAAAAAACATTACTCGGACTCTTGCTATTCTGGATCTCTGCATCCAATGCACAAGTCATTTTTGAAAAAGGATATTTTATTGGAAATGATAAAACCCGGACCGAGTGCTATATTAAAAATGAAGATTGGCGAAACAATCCTTCCGAATTCGAATACAAACTCGCATTGGCAGATAACGATTCAAAAAGACAGTACCGCTCGGGCGTAGAAGAATTCGGAATTGACAATGTGAGCAGGTACAAACGATTCAAAGTGAAGATGGAACGTTCAGCGGATGATGTCAATAATCTTACAAAAAGCGGCAGTGCGAATTGGAAAGAAGAAACGGTCTTCTTAAAAACTGTGGTCAGCGGAAATGCCACGCTTTATGAGTTCGTCGATGAAAACATTACCAAATATTTTTATGAAACCGGCAGTATTCCAATTGAGCAGCTTGTTTATATAAAATACCTTTCCAACCAGAAAAATACTTCCGGTTCGAGCACTTTCGATGAAAGTATCAAAGAGAATAACCAATTCAGACAACAATTGCTAAATGCATTAAAATGTAATTCTCTATCCGAAAATGATTTTAAAAACCTCCAGTATAAAAAAAATCAGCTGGTAAGCGTTTTTGTAAAATACAATCAATGTAGCGGAAGCACAACTACCAGCAAATCGAGCCAAAATTTTCAGGATGCTACTAAACGAAAATCATTCGCATTGCGGTTTACGCCGGGAATATTCAGTTCAAATATCTCAGTTTCTGATCCTGATACCGCCTACAATGCAAGTACAGATCTGCATGCGGCGGTTTTTAAAATCGGGGTCGAATTTGAATATTTGCTGCCTTTCAACAAAAACGCCTGGAGTATTTTCCTGAACCCTGCGTATCAAAATGTTAGCGCCGAAAACAACTATACAAAGAGCGACGGGCTCGGATTGGGGCAAAACGCCACGACGTATAACGCCAAATTAACTTATTCCTCTATTGAGATCCCAATCGGGTTCAGGCATTATTTTTATCTTAATCCATCATCAAAAATATTTGTGAATGCTGCTTACGTCATTGATATTTCCAATGCAAAATCCAAACTGGAAATTACGAACGCAGAAGATGTCAATGGGAACAAGTTGCTCGAAGTCAACTCTCGGAATAACTTTGCTTTTGGCTTGGGATTCAGCTACAAACGATTCGGCATTGAGATCCGTACCAATACCGGCAGGGAGTTATTGGGCAATTACATTTCGTGGTCAGCGAAGTATAGTGCGACCGGAGCAATTTTAAGTTACCAGTTTTTATAACTTTTCACAACAAAAACTGTCGTTGAATACGGCAGTTTTTGTTTAAAAACAGGTGCCGGATGAAAAGAATCCCAAACGGCTTCCCGCTGCAAATAATCCTAAAAAACGGCAGGCTTTTGACACTTTTCCCCTTTTAATTTTATATGTTTGCGCAGAATAAATCCACTGCAGTGTAATGATTTCAAAATTATCCATCATCATTCCGGCCTTCGACGAAGAAAAAACGATCCATCTCATTCTGGATAAAGTCAAGGACGTCGTGCTCATGAACAACCTCACCAAAGAAGTCATCATTATTGATGATTGCTCGCGTGACCAAACCTATAAAAGAATCCAGGAATACCAGTTAGCTACGCCCGAACTCAACATCCAGCTGTTTCGCCATGAAAAGAACAAAGGAAAAGGCGCGGCATTGCATACGGGCATTAAGGAAGCGACCGGGGACATTATTGTGATACAGGACGCCGAT
>DATHGE010000250.1:0-8553 GCA_035317805.1 Flavobacterium sp.
TACCATAAAAAAGAGTGAACTCCATTTTGTTATTGATGTTTTCATCTTTATATATTTTAAATATTAATAATTTGGATTTTGTTGCAGTACCGTATTGCTAAGCTCTCCGATCGGAATTGGAAGTATCTCATTTTTCCCGGATACAAAACCTCTGCTTCCCAATTTGGCTGCGGCCCTGTTGGTTCTTACCAGGTCAAACCATCGTTGTCCCTCTCCTGCAAGTTCCAGTCTTCTTTCGTTAAAGATGTTATCGTCGGTTGCCGGAATTGAGGCCAGTCCGGCTCTTAGTCGCACTGCGTCCAATAAGGCCTGCGCTCTAGCCTGGCTTCCTCCGCTGTGTACGATTGCTTCAGCTTCCATAAGATACGTATCGGCAAGCCTGATTTCATAAGTATCCTGTTGCCAGTTTAGCTCTGTAGCGCCTGCACCTGAGTGTCTGTTATGCACCCTTCCCGCAAATTTTTCAAGGAAATATCCAGTGTCGTTATAGCCCGGGGTATAATCTGCAATACCATCAATCTTCATTTGTTTTAAGTTGGCGATTGTTGCATTTTTTCTGGCATCTGCATTGCTGTATGCGTTGTATAGGTCTTCCGTTACTGTATTGAAACTGTAGCCTGATATATAATCCGGAGCTGAGCCACTGATCGCTACATAAGCACGCGGGCCAACCATCTGATTCAACAGAAAACCTTCAGATCCGGCAAGGTTATTCCAGTCGCCGTAATTTCCTGAGCCCGAGTGTACGATTTCAAAAATTGATTCTGCATTGAATTTATTGTTTGTTTCCCATAAATCCGCAAAATTCGGCAGCAATGAATTTCCGTATGGGCTTACACTGCCGGGATTTCCATTCACTTCTGCAAAAAGCTGTGCCGATTCTGCATATTTCCCTTCGAACAGGTAGACTTTCGCCAATAAGGCTTTTGCTGCCGCCTGTGTTGCCCTTCCGCCTTCGGTCGCTGCCGGAACCGACGCAGGCAATGCACTGATTGCTTCGGAAAGATCGGTTTCAATTTGCGCATAGACCGCTTCAGGAGCTGCTTGCGGAACATTATAATAATCTGCAGTGGCGATAGGCTCAATGATTAAAGGAATATTTTTGAAGAAACGAACCAGGTCGAAATAATAAAAAGCCCTTAAAAATTTAGTTTCGGCGCTATATCTTGCTATCAGCGCCGGATCCATAGGAACGCCCGGTAATTTACGCAGCAGGACGTTTGCCCTGAACACTCCTGAAAACCCTTTTTTCCAGTATTCTGCAGCCGGACCAGTCGTAGGATTCAGCGTATACGTTTGCCATACTTGTATTTCATTAACATCAGTTGAGTTTCCGCCACCGGCGTAAAAATCATCCGAAGCCGAATTGAGTCCTGCCAGACGGCCAACGAATGTATCCCAGCTCAGCACATCATATACGGACGTTAATCCGGCGTATGCTTCAGACTGGCTTGAATAATATGCGTCTTCGGTTGCTAATCCGTTGCTGTCGATGTCTGTCAAAAATTCTTCACTACAGGAGGTGACAATAACAATCCCCGTGAGTAAAATCATTGCTTTTTTTATCGCATTCAATTTCATAATTACTTTATTTTTAAATTAAAATTGTAAATTAACTCCAAACATGTAGGTCTTCGCCTGAGGATATTGGCCCCTGTCGATACTTGTGGTTGCGCCTCCAATCTCCGGATCGTACCCTGTGTATTTCGTGAATGTGAACAGGTTTTCGCCGGTTACGTATAGCCTTACCGTCTGTATTCTTGCTTTTGTAGTCACATCCTTTGGAATCGTATAACCCAACTGTACGGTTTTTATCCTGAAATAATCACCATCCTGAAGGTAGAATTTCGACATTTTGGTAAAGTTCCCATTAGGATCATTATCTACCAATCTTGGGTAATCGTTTGAAGTTCCCGGGCCAGTCCATCTGTTTAATGCATCTGTCTGGTAATTGGCACCGCCGATGTCGAGCCTTCTCAAGCCTTGAAAAATCTGGTTTCCTGCTACACCTTGTCCAAATACCAGCAAATCAAAACCTTTGTAGTCAAGATTTAATGTCAAGCCATAAGTCCAGTCTGGTGTTGGATTTCCGATGAAAGTACGGTCGTCATCATTAATTTTTCCGTCCCCGTTATTATCCTTGAAACGGAAATCCCCTGCCGAAGCATTTGGCTGTATCTTATCGCCATTGCTATTGACATAAGCATCCGCTTCAGCCTGTGTCTGGAAAATACCTTCGGTTTCATATCCGTAGAATTCACCGTAGGCATGCCCTGGCTGAATCCGTGTAATGATTCCGATTCCCTGGAACCGCTCTCCGTCAATAAAATTGGTTGACGGATCGAGGTAGGTTACTTTGTTTTTGAGATAAGTCGCGTTTCCGCCAAATGATACGCCAAAATCACCAAATCTTTTATTGTAGGACAGTTCGAACTCGACACCATTGTTTTCCATACTTCCAACATTAGCGTATGGAAAATCAATCGCACCCACGTAATTAGGAATCGGTTTTGTCTTAAGTAAATTGTTGGTTTTCTTTTTGTACCAATCGAAATTCAGGTTGAAGTTTTTGAGGAAACGCATTTCAAAGCCAACATTGGTTTGTTTGGTTTCTTCCCATTGTAAATCCGGATTTGACGGCCTGTTTGGACTGTATCCGACTACGATACTTCCTGTATTGCCGAAAGAGTAGTTCCTGCCGGGTCCGACTGTCGAAAGGAAAAGGAAGTCGTTTCCGCCCAAGTCATCACTTCCGACGGTACCTAAACCACCGCGGATTTTGAGGCTGTTTACAGCATCGTTATCTTTCCAGAAGCCTTCTTTCGAGACTACCCAACCTGCAGAGAAACCAGAAAATACACCATACCGTTTATTTTCCCCAAATCTGGTCGATCCGTCACGTCTCACGATTCCGGTTAAAAGATATTTTTCTTTGTAATCATATGTCAGACGTGCGAAAAGCGATGTAATTCTGTGTTCTACTCCGGTTGTGGCAGAAGCGTTAATATCAAGTGCCGGATGTGAAACCGGGAAGGCTGCATTCTCAAAACTTGTTGCGGGAATGTTGAAATAAGTGACTACTGTACCCCTGTTGATATTGTCAATATAAGAGCCTTGTCCGCCAAGAATACTGAAATTATGGGATCCGACGTTTTTAGTATAAGAAAGCGTATTTTCGACAGACCATCCAAATCCCCTGTTCATTCCCCTGCTGATATTGTTTTTCGAAGTGACCGTCGAAAGGTTGAGGAAATTAACCGGCGTGAAGCTTTCATATCCGTAATAAGCCAGTTTACCCGAAATATTCGATCTGAACTTTAAACCTTTTATCGGTTCAACTTCGGCAAAAGCATTTCCGACAAAATTATCCGCCCATCCATAATTGCCACGTTTTGTGAGGGCATATGCCAAAGGATTTGTAATTTCCTGTCCAACCACCGTAGAGATTCCGTAAGGATTTCCGTTTTCGTCCCTGACCACAGGATTTTCCGTATAGAGATTGGTGTTAGCCACGGCCGGATCATAGATTACTGCCGGTGTGGTCGGGTCAAGGTTTATAGCCGAACTCAAAGGGCCGCCATATTCGCTGTTTGTGTTTCCAAGCCCGCTGTTTTTTTCGTTCGAATAGCCAATGCTTTCACCAATATTAAGCCATGAGGCAATCTTATGATTTGAATTTAAGCGGATATTCTTCCTGACATATTTGGAAATAACTGTAGAGACAATACCTTCCTGGTCTAACATCCCGAAGGATAAGTAGAAGTTTGACTTATCGTTTCCTCCGCTCACACTTACCTCATGGGAAGAACGATGCGCATTGTTGTTAAAAATCAACGACTGCCAATCGGTACCTTCGCCCAAAGACGCAGGATCGTTAAAAAGTACCGGATTTCCAGCTGCTACAGCTGATTCATTGCGCAATGATGCATACTGTGTTGCATTAAGCAAATCAAGTTTCCTGGCCGCCTGTGAAGTTCCGGTGTAACCGTTATAACTCACTTTAAGGCTTCCGGAGCCTTTTTTCGTAGTAATCAGGATAACACCTGCGGATGCCCTTGTTCCATAAATTGCTTGTGACGAAGCATCCTTAAGCACTTCAATAGATTCTATATCAGACTGGTTTAAAAATCCAATTCCCCCAGCGTCGACAATTGTTCCGTCAACAACCCATAGTGGATTTGTATTTCCAAAAGAAGCCTGTCCCCGAATCCTGATTGTTGACGCAGAACCAGGCTGCCCTGAATTCATCGTTACCATTACCCCGGAAACTCTCCCTTGGAGCGATTGCTCGACTCTTGTCAAAGGGAGATTTTCAAGATCTTTCGACTTGACACTCGAAATAGATCCGGTTACTACACTTTTTTTCTGCACACCATACCCTACGACGACGACTTCGTCAAGATTTTGAGTGTCTGCTAAAAGTTTAATGTTGATTCCGGTACGACCTTTTATGGATTCTTCTTTTGTAGCATACCCAATAAAGCTGTATACTAAAGTGGCTTGCGAATCAGCCTTGATTTGATAGTTTCCGTCGATATCAGACGATACTGCATTTTGTGTTCCTTTGACAAGAATAGTCACTCCGGGAAGTGGCAATCCGGAATCATCAACAACATTACCGCTGACAGTAATATCGTTTTGGGCAAATCCGTTCATTGAGAAAAGAAGAGATGTAATGCAGAAAAGAAGTAATTTTGTAAATTTCATATTTCTGAAAATTTTGGTTAGTTAATTATTGATTTCAAGCAATATTATCAGTATTTTTTCTGAATCAATAATTTTTTATTATTACAAAAACACATCATGTATATTTTTTTTACTAAACAAAAACACATCAAAATAAATACATATAATTGATTTTCAATGATTTAAATTTAATTTTTAAATGTTACGAAAACGTTAACATAAAAAAACAAACACTACATTTACATTAATCAAATATTTTACACCTAAAGAAAGTAATGATGTGTTTCTACAGGCGCTTTTTTAACATGAGTTTCTTAAAATTTCACCTTTTTATCTTTACCGTCGGCAGCCTGCTGAACAATTGCTTTTGTCAGGTAAAAAACATTGGACTACCTGAAATTACCAATTATAAAAGATCTGATTATAAAGGCGGGACTCAAAACTGGAATATCGATCAGGATAAAAACGGCAATATATACTTCGCAAACAATGACGGGCTTTTTCAATTTGATGGCTCTTCCTGGAATAATTATAAGCTTCCCAATAATTCTGCAATCAGGAGTTTAAAGATCGCTTCCGACGGACGGATATTTGTTGGAGGCTACAACGAATTCGGTTATTTCAAAGCAAACGAAAAAGGAAAATTCATTTATTTTTCAATCGCCGCCCTTGTTGCAGAAAACAACCGAAAGCAGATTGATTTCATATGGAAAGTGCATATTTTTGAAAATGAGGTTATCTTCCAATCCTTTAAAAAGGCCTATATCTATGACGGATCCAGACTCAGGCTCCTTGAGGCACCGAATCGTTTCCAGTTTTCCTTTAACGTAGACAACCGCTTGTATTTTCAGGACAGTTCGTTTGGGCTGATGGAATTTACCGATGGTGAACTTGTCCCTTTGGCCGGCTCAACAGGCATCAACAACACAGAAGTCTGGGGAATGTTTGCGCTGTCGCAAGATAAAATGCTCATCACCACGCTTGACAAAGGGCTTTTTATCTATGAGAATCAAACCCTGAAACCCTGGAATACTGAGGCCGACCTGTTTATGAAAAAGAACAGCTGTCTGGGCGGCGTCATTATTCGCGAGAATTTCATCGTGCTGAATTCGGTTCTTGACGGCATTATTATCTGTGACAGGGAAGGAAAAATCATACAGCACATCAATCGAAAAAAGGGTCTTCAGAACAATACCGTATTGTCTTCATTTATCGATAGTAAGAGTAATTTATGGCTCGGGCTCGATAATGGAATCACGTTTATCAATGAAAGTTCACCGTTTACTTATTTCGGATTCAGTTATGATATCAGTACGGTTTATGCCTCGGCCATCTTTAACGAGAAGCTTTACGTGGCAACAAACCAGGGACTGTTTTACCATTCCTGGAACAAGACTTTTAAGGAAGATTCGTTTACGCTTGTCGAAGGAACTACCGGCCAGGCCTGGAATATTCAGGCAATCGACAATCAGTTGTTTTGTGCGCACAATCGCGGCCTCATGTTAATTTCTGATAATAAGGTCACTAAAATACTGGACGGGAACGGCTATTGGGGCGTCAAGAAAATTCCGAACCGTCCCAATTGCCTCATTGGGTCCAATTATAACGGTTTTGGAATATTTGAAAATTCCGGCAACGGATGGGCCTGGAAAAACTATGTCGAAGGCCAGAACAAATCCTCCAGCACCTTCGAAGTCGAAAACAAAAACATCTGGCTCAAGAAGGATGACCTTTTATATAAGATGAAGCTCAGTGACGACTTACGGAAATTCCTTTCGATTAAGACCTACAGAAATATTTCTGACAAGACAAAAGGCATCTCAAGCATCCAAAAATTGAATAATACCGTTTATTTCCAGACCGATAATCATTTTTACAGGTATTCTAAAGATCAGGATGCGTTTGTGGAAGACATCCAAATGAGTTCTTATTTCAAGGCTTTGCCAAAAATCCGCGCGTCGTTCCAGGATAGTGAAGCAAATATCTGGTATGTGTTTGGGGAATCGATCGGGATGCTCAAAAAAACAGGACCTGGTGCTTATAAAAACATCGTTTCGCCATTTTCCAACCTGACCGGAAACCTGGTTTACGATTATGTATCGGTGAATACCATCAATCCCAAAAATATTTTTATCGGCTTGACCAATGGGCTGGCGCATTACGATTCGGAGTTGTTTAAGAATTTTTCCTCAAAGCCGAAAGTCTTTATCCGGAGTTTTGCATTTCCGGGGGATACATTGGTTTTGGGAAATACGGAAACTGATATTGGAAAACACACGCTTCCATACAAATCAAACAAGGTCAAGTTTACCTTTTCGTCTCCGATGTATGACAATCTCGAAAACATGGAATTCTCCTATTTCCTTGAAGGATTTGATGACAAATGGAGCAACTGGACAGACCTTTCGCTAAAAGAATACACCAACCTTCTGGAAGGGAATTACACCATGAGAGTGAAGGTGCGCAATAGTTATGGCGTACAGTCGGAGCCCGCAGCATATGCCTTTACGATTTCGCCGCCCTGGTACAGGCACTGGTTTGCCTTCTTATGCTACTTGTTTATCATGCTGCTCTGCGTTTATTTTGTCAGGCGCCGTATCAGGATGAAAATCCGCAAGAATAAATATTATGAAACCATCGAGCAGCGCAAGCTTTATCTCGAGAAAGAAGCCAAAATCAAACAGGACCAATATGAGCTCGAGAAAGAAATCGAACGGCTTAAAAGTGAAAAACTGCAAATAAAAATCCTTTCGAAGGACAAGGAACTGGTGAATAATTCGCTGCAGGTCGTCAAGAAAAACAAAATCCTGAATGGTATCATCCAAAAAATGAAGGACATCGACAGCGATACCTTTGACGAGACGACCAAAGTGCAGTTTACCAAATTGAACAAAAGCATCGCCAAGGAAGTCAACGCCGATAAAAGTTGGAAAGACCTGGAAAAACACATCCGGAACGTGCATTTCGATTTCCTTAAAAGGCTCAAGGAAAAGCATCCGACCATTTCGCCACGGGAACTTGATCTTTCGACCTATCTGCTGATGAATATGTCAACGAAGGAAATCGCCGAAATCATGAACATTTCAAATGGCGGCGTTGAATTGGCGCGCTACAGGCTGCGAAAAAAACTCGAACTCAACAAGAAGGAAAACCTGACCGGCTTTTTAATGACCATTTAAAAAACTCCGTCTTGGAATGCGATTTTCATTTATATGTATTCCAAAACCCTTTCGAGCGCCATGCCTCTGGAACCTTTAATGAGAATCATTTTATTGGAGAAACTACTTTCTTTAAGTACGTCTGTGAGTGCTTCAAAGGTATCAAAAAACCGGAAATTGTCTTTTTGTACTTTATTCGCATAGAAATCCTTTCCGATAAACCAGCAAACCGTTTTGGTTTCATCCAGAAGCGAATCGATGATGTTCTTATGCTCGGCAAGGCTTTCGTTACCCAATTCAAACATATCGCCCAGGATCATGAGCTTATCCGATTTATCGAGCTGAAGGAAATTCTCAATCGCAACAGCCATGCTGCTTGGATTGGCATTGTAGGCGTCGAGTATGATTTCATTCGAATGCTGAAGCAACAACTGTGATCGGTTATTTCCGGGAATATAACTCTCGATGGCCTTTTGGATGTCGCGGTCGCCGACTTCAAAATATTTTCCGATTGTGATAGCCGCATTGATATTATTGGCGTTGTAAAGCCCGATAAGGTGCGATTTGACAGTATTGCCACCGAAAGTAATTTCGACGAACGGATTCGCGCTTACGGATGTGATATTGACGTTGGCAGCCTCGGTATTGATCCCAAATGAGAAAGATCTCAATTTTTTCGACTTTTCAACCTGGATCGGGTCTTCAAGAT
>DATHGE010000251.1:0-8933 GCA_035317805.1 Flavobacterium sp.
CCGTAATAGCAGCCGCGAAGTTTGTACCGCTTTCCGCCACTTCAACTTTATATTGGGAAACTGAAGTGAATCCGCCATTGTCACTTTTATCCCATTGCAGGGTGGCAACAGTATTGGCATCATTTTGTGGTATTAATACCACAGGTGATAGGGATTCCGCTGTGCGGAGTGTAAATCCATTTGCTGAAACTATCGGATCCGCATCATGTTCGCACGATCCAAACGCAATAAGAGCAAAAGCGAAAATTATTGTCTTTAATATATTTTTCATCGTTTATAAGTTTAGTATCAATAACCAGGGTTTTGTCTCAAATTCGGATTGGTATTCAACTCTTTGGTTGGAATCGGGAACAACAACCTGTAAGCCGGTAAAGCTACACCTGATTGTACGCCGCCTTTCCATTGCCAGTTGTAAGTGCTCAGGTATTTTCCGAACCTGATCAAATCCTGTCTTCTGTATCCTTCCCAATACAATTCTTTCGCTCTTTCATTGAGAACAAGGTCCGGAGTCAGATCTGCTGCGGTAATTGTAGCTGCCGAAGCGCTTCCTCTTAACCTTAGGGCATTGACATATCCTACAGCTGTCCCAACATCGCCAAATCCGTTTGCAGCAAGTTCTGCATACATGAGATAAGCGTCAGCCATACGGAACAAAGGGAAATCAGTATCCGGGAAAGCAGCATTTGCTCCAGGGTTGCCATCCGATCTGATGTTTGAGAATTTGATCAATTTCTTACCTTCATCAAATGCAGTCGAACTTGTCGCTGTTGTAGGGTTGCTGATAGATGCCGGATCAGTGTTGCCAGGCACATACATTACGCGGGCATCTGAAGTACCGACGGTATTGTAGAATTCCTGACGAATCCTGAAACCGCCCCATCCTGAATCAACACCTAAAGTCGCTGCAACCGCATTGTTTGCGCCGCCATGAACGAGGAATGTCGTTCCTCCATAACTTTGGGTTCTTGTACCATCATTGGCAATTGGAAAAATGACTTCGTTTTGTGCGCCATTGACATCGTTATCTGCTTTAAACAAGTTGGCAAAAGGAATATTGGCAATAATGTAACCTGAATTGATTACCTGGTTTACTGCGACTAAAGCGTCAGCGCTTCTGTCGGTTCCGGTATACACTTTTGCATTAATGAGTAATTTTGCCTTCAACATCCAGGCTGCTGCCTGATCTACCCTTGCGTACTCATTACTTCTTGGCGCAGCCAGTTCGGCGTTGATCGCATCCAATTCTGCAAGGCAATAATCAAAGATATATTGTCTTGACTGTTGTGGTGGCGGTGTTCCCAACAAATCGTTTTCTGTACCAAAAGGAAGGTTTCCGAAAGTATCTATACCGTGATAATAAGACATCGCTCTCATAAAACGGACTTCAGCCCTGAACATTCTGATTTGCGCTTTAAGATCTTCTGTAACGCCCCTTGAAGACAACTTCTCTTCAGTAGTCTCTCTGAGGAATTCATTACACAATCCGATTTGGTAGAAAACCCTTGCGAAAAATCCTTCAATATAAACGTTATCGGCATTCCAGGTATTGAAGCTAATGTCCGGTAGTGTCGGGTCGATCCATGCAATAATTGCCTCATCGGTAGTAGCTTCCTGCAATTGCCACCATCCCCGGATGTATTGCGTGTAGCCTTCGTCTAATGCCCCCAGCGCCGGATCACCTAAGTCACCATTACCGGCAGGATTTGTCTGTCCGGTCAAAGCCAGACCACCGTAAATTTTCGCTAAAAACTGTTTGTAAGACGCAGGGTTTGCGAAAAATTGCTCGCTGGTAAAATCATCGTCATCTTTTGGTGATATTTCCAAATCCTTTTCACAACTCGAAAAGAGCAGTATCATTGGCAGGATATACAACAGATTAATTCTTTTAAAATTTTTCATTTTCATTTTTTTTAAAAATTAGCATTTAAGCCTAACATAAACATTCTCGCTCTCGGAAAAATCGTTCCGTCTACACCGTTGTTGAATACTTCGGGATCGATTCCTTTGTATTTGGTGATTATAAATACGTTTTGAACACCTCCGTATAATCTTACGTTTGTGTTGTCTTTGGTATTGAGCACGTTTCTGAAATTATATCCAACGGTGATGTTGTCGCATTTCAGGAAACTGCCGTCTTTCATGTAATAATCCGATTCTTTTACAGAAGCTGTGAAGTTGGTATTGCTGTAATCTGTCGTCGTATTTTGAACAGTCGCGCCAAAAGAACTATAAAGTCCACCCAGCGTCGAACGATCCGCAGACACTCTGTCATATACATCATTTCCAAAGCTTGCCCTCCACGCCATCGAGAAATCCCAGTTTTTATAAATCGTGGCATTTGTCAAAAAGCCCATCGTTACATCTGCCTGTGGTTTACCAGCATTGTATTTGTCTTTGCTGTTTACGACACCATCACCATTTCTGTCTACATATGCGCCTTCGATAGGCCTTCCGTTGGCATCATAAATCTGCTCATAAAGCCAAAAGGAATTCGGGGACAAACCTACTTTTTGCGTCTGGGCATACAATCCATCAGATAAGCTATTTACCGGAAGATTATCCGTCGCCAGGCTGGTCAGTTTAATTTTAGTATAACTTACGTTATAATTGAAAGAAAGGTCTAAATTGTCACTTTTTACGACATCGGCATTCAAACCGAGTTCCGCTCCTTTAGTTTCCAAAGACCCAACATTTGTTGGTCCGTAAATGTAAAGGTTTCCAAGCGCACCCTGATTGGCGTTAGCAAACAAATCGTTTGTTTCTGAAAAATAACCATCTAAAGTTCCGCGGAGCCTGTTGTTCATAAATGCAAAATCAATTCCGACGTTGTATTTTGTGCTTCGTTCCCATTTGAGGTTTTCATTATAACCATCAGGACGCGCCACAAAGATGAATTCGTTACCGAACTGATAATAAGCGCCATTGGAAACATTATATTTCTTGATCCATGCGTATGGGTTCGGCAGGTTTTGATCACCTGTTTCCCCATAGCTAAGTCTTAATTTCAAATCAGAGAATACATTAGAATTTTTCAGGAAGCTTTCTTCTTTAATTTTCCACGCGAAAGCAGCTCCCCAAAAATTCGCCCATTTATTAACTGGTGAGATTTTGGTGGAACCATCCCTTCTGAAGTTCACTGTCACTAAGTATTTGTTGTCGAAACCAAGGTTCAAACGTCCGAAATAAGCCTGAAGGTTATTTCCCGGACTGGTATAGGTATCCGTAACTCCTTCTGCGCCTTGATTCAGTCCATACAAGTAATAATTGCCGGAGCCATATTTTAACTCATCAAATTGCTGCCAGTCGTAACCCGCAAGAAGATCTACATTGAGTTTTCCGATGGCTTTGGTATAATTCAACTGTGCATTGCGGTTTTCGTTGGTCCTGGTAAAATTATCATCCTGCGGTCTGGAATATTCTCCAACCTGGCCATCCAAATAACTAGTACCGAGACTTTGGATCGTGGTATTAAATCCGGAACGTGACAAAGGATTGGTCCTGTTTACAGCAGTACCCTGGTTTCTTTCATAACCATAATTAAGGATTATGCGTAAATCAGGAAAGAAATGCAGTTTGTAATCGAGGTTAAAATTACCATAGTACCGTTTTACATCTCTTGTATTTCTTTTTTCCAATAACTGAGATACCGGATTCGAAGGACCGCGTGGTGTGAGGTTATTGCCAATCACATCATAAGATTCTGTGTAGCCCGCAAATGGCGAAGCCTCATCATAAACAGACTGTGTCGGATCAAATGAAATCGCACTGCCAATGGCACCTTCATCAGCATTGCGCCTGTAAGTGTAGGCATAGTTACCCGTAAAATTTATTTTCAGGTGATCTTCGAACAAACTCGGATTCAATGCAAAAGATCCCGTTGTTCTTTTATACTCAGAAGTTAAAAGAATACCGTTATTATCGGTGTGACCCAGTGAAAGCCTTGCGGGAACTTTTCCAAATATATTGCCTAAAACCGAAGCACTGATGTCTGAAGAATAGGAATCTTTAAAAATCTCCTTTTGCCAGTCGGTATTGGCATTTCCCAATTGGCCTACCTGCGCAGGAACCTTTTCAGCGATTAACGTCCTGAATTCATCCGCGCCGTAAACCTCTTGCTTTTTAGCCAGTGTATTTAAGGTAGTAAAACTGTTGAAATTAACCTGGATTCCTTTTTTAGAACCTTTTTTGGTGGTGATAAGAATAACTCCATTCGAACCCCTGTTACCATAAATTGCTGCCGAGGAGGCATCTTTAAGGATTGAGAACGTTTCAATATCGTTTGGATTGATGGAGTTTAATGTTACGCCGTCCAACGGCAAGCCGTCTACAACAATGAGTGGATCATTTGGCGCCAACAGAGAAGAACCACCACGGATTCTGATCACCGGATTATCCCCGGGTGTTCCTGAACTCGTAACGACAACTCCCGAAGCACGGCCATTCAATAAACCGTCAACACTGGTAATCGCGCCTTTATTGAAGTCTTTTGCTGTAATCAGCTCAACTGCTCCGGTAGCGTCTTTTTTCCTTACGGAACCGTAACCTACCTGCACCACAACCTCCTGGAGCTGGTTGGATTCTTCCTCAAGGCTGACGGTTACATCGGTCTGCGCGGCATAAGTCACCGTGCTGCTTTTGTAACCCAGGAAAGAGAACAGAACCACATCGCCTTTCTTCAGATTGCCGAGCTTAAATTTCCCGTCAAAATCGGTCTGTGTTCCGCTCGCGGCGCCCTGAACTGTCACGTTTACCCCAGGAACCGGCTGCTTTGATATTTTGTCAATAACGGTTCCTTGTAAAGTGCTCTGGGCGAGGACACCAAACGGCAACAACAGCAATAAATATAACAACTTTTTGTAAATTGTTTTCATACGTTTTGTTTAAGTTAGAGTTAGTTTTTTTGAGCTTATACTTTACTTCGAATGTTAAATTTAAGCAAAAATTCTAGCTTTACTAATCCGTCCTTGTTAATTGTCTACCGAAAACGTTTTCGTGTTGAAAACTTTCCCAAATACGCATATTTTTAAGGGGAAAATTTCGATTAATAGAAATAAAAATTATCTTTATTCAGAAAATACTATTTATCGGTTTTTGCTATGAAAAGAAAAGTTACCCTGAAACAGATTGCAAAAGAGCTTGATGTCTCAATTTCAACCGTTTCCAAATCCCTCAGAGACAGTCCTGAAATCAGCGAAGATACCCGCCAGAAAGTCCAGGCTTTCGCCAAATTATACAACTACAAACCCAACCTGATTGCACTCAGCCTCAAAAACAAAAAAACAAAAACCATAGGCATCATTATCCCTGAAATCGTGCACCATTTTTTTGCCACGGTCATCAGCGGAATTGAGCATGTAGCTAACGAGAAAGGCTATAATGTCATCGTCTGCCTTTCCGACGAATCCTTCGACAAGGAAGTCATCAACATGGAAATGTTGGCCAACGGAAGCATCGACGGCTTCATCATGTCGCTGTCTAAGGAAACGCAGCATAAAAAGGATTTCCACCACATCACCGAAGTCATCAACCAGGGCATGCCGGTCGTGATGTTCGACCGCGTCACCAACGACATCTTGTGCGACAAGGTGATCATCGACGACAGCCTCGCGGCTTTTGAAGCGGTGCAGAATTTAATCGATAACGATTTCAGGAAAATCGCACTCATCACCACCGTAGATTATGTCAGCGTAGGAAAACTGCGTACCGAAGGCTACATCAAGGCACTCAGGAACAACGACATTAAGGTTGATGAAAACCTGATCTTAAAGATCGAGGACATCGACAATTGCTCCGACCAGATAGAAGACCTGATGGGCAAAAATAAACTCGACGCCATTTTTGCCGTCAACGAATTGTTTGCCGTAACCGCGATCAAGGCGGCTAAAAAACTGGATCTCAGAGTGCCAGAAGACATTTCCGTCATTGGGTTTACCGACGGGATTATCTCCAAATATTCTTCGCCAAGCATCACCACCGTAAGCCAGAACGGCATCAAAATGGGCGCAAAAGCAGCCAAGATGCTGATTGAAAGACTCGAGTCGGAAGATGAGGAAGAAGAACATTACAAGACAGAAGTGATCGAAACACATTTGGTAATCCGGGAATCTACGCCAACGTTGTAGTATTCGTAACCATCTAATTTTCAATTAATCATGCCCCGGTTTACAGAAATTTCACAAATGTTAAATTCTGACAAAGCGTTTTTCAAACAAATTTTATTATATCTTTACGTTCAATTATCAGGACTTATACTATACTTCGAAAATTTAGTAAGTTTTGATAAGCATCGCGCTTATCGTACCTCATTTTTAAATGACGATAATGGAAAAGCGTAAATTAAGTTTCTGGGAAATATGGAACATGAGTTTCGGTTTCTTAGGGATTCAGTTTGGTTTTGCACTGCAGAACGCAAATACTTCAAGAATTTTTGACACTCTCGGAGCAGACGTCGACAAAATTGGCCTCTATTGGCTGGCAGCCCCTTTAACAGGGCTGATTATTCAACCGATTGTCGGCTATTTTTCCGACCGTACCTGGACCAGATTGGGAAGAAGAAGACCGTACTTTTTAGTCGGCGCCATCCTTTCTTCCATCGCATTATTCGTAATGCCAAATTCACCAACACTATGGATTGCCATCGGAACCTTATGGATTATGGATTCGTCCATCAACATTTCCATGGAGCCTTTCCGCGCATTCGTTGGCGACAATCTTTCCGAAAAGCAACGGACTCTTGGTTTTGCGATGCAGAGTTTCTTCATCGGGCTCGGTGCAGTTGTCGGCTCGGCGCTTCCTTACGTTTTCACGAATTGGATCGGCATCTCCAACACCGCCCCCGAAGGCATCATTCCGCCGTCAGTGAAATGGTCGTTTTATGTAGGCGGAATCGTTTTTCTGCTTGCTGTCTTGTGGACCGTTTTCAAGTCCAAAGAATATTCTCCCGAAGAGCTCGAGGCTTTTGAAGAGAGTAAAAAAGAGCAGTCTACCAAAGGGCATCACGAAAAAATGGCGACCCAAAGCGGCGTGACGGTCAAAAGACAGTTCATGATCGGATTGTTTCTTTTGATTGTCGGCGCAATTGCTTCCGCGTATGTACATCACATTAATTCCCAGGGCGCAGGTAACGAACATAAGGAATTGTATATTCTTTCGGTTGGATTGCTCGTCGTCGGATTTCTTTTCGCTTTGGTTTCGCAATTGCGGAAAAGTGAAGTCAGGAACGGATTCACCATCATCGTGACCGATTTGCTCAACATGCCTAAAACCATGAAACAGCTCGCCTGGGTACAGTTTTTCTCCTGGTTCGCATTGTTTGCGATGTGGATTTATACGACAAAAGCAGTAACCGGACACGTTTTCAATACGAATGATTCGACTTCAAAAATCTACAATGACGCAGCCGATTGGGTTTCAGTCATGTTTACCGTTTATAACGGAGTCGCTGCAGCTGTAGCATTTTTGCTTCCGGTGCTCGCACGAAAAACCAGCAACAAATTCACGCACATGCTGGCATTGATTGCCGGCGGTTTGGGACTGATTTCCATCTATTTCCTTTCCGATAAGGTCGGACTATTATTAGCTATGGTTGGCGTCGGAATTGCATGGGCAAGTATTTTGTCTATCCCTTACGCTATGCTTTCGGGTTCATTGCCTTCAAGCAAAATGGGTTATTATATGGGCGTTTTTAACTTCTTTATCGTAATCCCGCAGATTGTTGCCGGAACCATTTTAGGATTTCTAGTGAAGGAATTCTTCAACAGCGAACCCATTTACGCACTCATCGTCGGAGGCTGTTCGATGATTCTTGCAGGATTATTGACGCTCGGCGTTTCTACAAATAAAAAGATTGATATTAATGAATAAGAATAAAGCATTCATCTTCGACCTTGACGGCGTAATCGTCGACACGGCCAGATACCATTTTTTAGCGTGGCAGAAAATCGCCTCGGAACTCGGGATCGAATTCACACCCGAACACAATGAAGAATTAAAAGGCGTGAGCCGCGTGCGTTCTTTGGATCTGATTCTCGAATTGGGAAGGGTCAGCGCCTCCCAGGAAGATAAAAACAAATGGCTCTCCCGGAAAAACGAGGATTATTTATCCTATCTCGTGAATATGGACCAGAGCGAACTGCTTCCGGGCGTGCTGCACATTTTGCAATTCCTGAAAGAAAAAGACCAGCCGATTGCGCTGGGTTCGGCAAGCAAAAACGCGAGGCCGATTCTGGAAAAAACCGGAATCATCCATTATTTCGATGCGATCGTAGACGGAAATGACGTAACCAATGCCAAACCGGATCCCGAAGTTTTTGTCCGCGCCGCACAGTTATTGGGAATTTCAAATGAGAATTCTATCGTATTTGAAGATTCGGTAGCCGGAATCCAAGCCGCCAATATTGCAAAAATGACCAGTATCGGAATCGGGGACGAACTGATTTTGAAAGAAGCACAGTACAATTTTCCCGATTTCGTCCATATAGACACCAGTTTCATAGAAGCCATCATCAAAAAATAAATCAATCATCAAATCACGAAATGATAAAGCCGGTTGTCCGGTTTTAAAATGCAAAACCAAATAAAATGAATCAGGATTACATCAAACCAGACCATTGGTCCATCATAGAGGAAGGATTCGATGCAGAGAGAGTAAAATCGTCCGAAAGCCTTTTCAGCATTGGCAACGGCGCGATGGGGCAACGTGCCAATTTTGAAGAAACCTACACCGGACATACGTTCCAGGGCAGCTATATCGCAGGCATTTATTACCCAGACAAAACCAAAGTCGGCTGGTGGAAAAACGGCTATCCCGAATATTTCGCCAAGGTGCTCAATGCGCCAAACTGGATCGGCATCGACATCGAAATCAACGGCGAGAATTTCGATTTGAACCGCTGCACTTCCGTGAATAATTTCCACCGCGAACTCAACATGAA
>DATHGE010000252.1:0-5244 GCA_035317805.1 Flavobacterium sp.
TCTATTGGAATCACTGGTGCCACGGTTTCTTCCCTGCCTGCAGGATTAAGCGGCAATTTTGCCCTGGGTATTTTTACGATCAGCGGAATCCCTGTCGCATCAGGAACGTTTCCCTATACGATAACTTCTGTTGGAGGCTGCACGCCGGTATCAGTTTCAGGGATCATTACCGTGAGCACTTCGGCAACGGCGACAATAAGCTACACTGGCACTTCATTTTGCACCGCAGACCATAATTTTTATCCAGTTAATTTAAATGGCACAGGCGCTTATGCAGGCGGAACCTTTTCGGCACCGGCGGGATTGATGCTGGATGTGCACAGCGGCGCCATTAATCCGGGTTTGAGCGCGGCCGGTAATTACATCATTACTTATAACGGCCCCGCAACGGGAACGTGCGGATTGACCGTAACAACTGCCGTAATCGTTACCGCTGCACCGACTGTTTCTATTGCTTATCCTGCAGTACAATATTGTGTAACAGAAAATACTTTACAATTGGCAGCCTTGAGCGGAATGGGTTTTTACACAGGCGGTTTATTCGCTTCAGCTGCAGGATTAAGCCTAAATCCATCCACAGGGGCAATCGATCCTTCCTTGAGCACGCCTGGAATTTATACAGTGACTTATACAACGCTTGCCTCATCGGGATGTATCCCTGTTATTGCATCGGCACCAATAATCATCAATGGCCTGCCAAGCGGTGTCGCATTACTGACAAATAGTGTGATTTGTTCAAGGGACCAAACCAATGTCAATTTGTCTGCGAATCTTCCCGGGACAACTTTCAGCTGGACGGTGGTTCAAAATGGCGTAACAGGAGCAACAGTAGGAACTGGCGATACGATCAATCAGGTTTTGGAAACTGCAACAGATAATCCGGGAACTGCTGTTTACACGGTTACGCTGGTTTCAGCACAGGGATGTATCGGAAGTTCAATCACTGTCACGATACAGGTAAATCCATCACCTGAGCCTTATCTTTCAGACGGTACGATTTGTATCAATCCGCTAACCGGTATCGTTTCAAGAGCTTTTCTGCTCGATTCGGGCCTTGACGATATGGGCTTTGATTTCGTCTGGTCGCTTGATGGAGTCGTAAAAAGCTGGACTGGTCATTCGCACATCGCTGATGAAGCTGGTACCTATAATGTGGTCGCCACGAATACAACTACAGGCTGTAAATCGCTGCCGGCAACAGGAAATGTAAGTGAAACTAATGTAGCGGAATTTGTCACTATAGAAGGAAATGAAGTCTTTTCAGATTATCCTGTAATTATCATTAACGTACCTGTAGCAGGCAATTTTGTATACCAGGTTGACCATGGCAGTTTTCAGGCGTCTAATGTTTTTTCGGGATTAAATTATGGCACGCATACCGTAAGCGTAAAAGATGATGAAGGTTGTACAGATATGACGCAGTTATTTTCGATAATCGGATACCCGCGCTTTTTTACACCTAATGGGGACGGATTTAATGATTTTTGGAACATCGAAGGATTGCCTGAAGGAAGTCATGCTACTGTTTATATTTTTGACCGTTACGGAAAACTTGTCTCACAGATCGCGCCGGATAATCCGGGTTGGAACGGAACCTTCAACGGAAAGCAACTACCTTCAACTGACTATTGGTTTACGGTGGAATATTACGTTGATCGAAAAAGTAATATTTACCAATCGCACTTCTCTTTAAAGCGTTAATTAGTCCATAATATATTATAAGATAAACCTGTCCGTTCGGCAGGTTTTTTTATTTCCCTTTTGTAAAATATTTAGGATTTTTTCCTGTTAATGTGTTAATATGTTGCGTAAATCGCTATTTTATTAATAGAAATACGGAAGATATTCTAATTGTAATTTAAAATATTATATATTGCTGCCGGATTTCCAGGTAAAAACGACATGAAAAAGCCTACTTTTTTAGCAATTTTAAAGGTGCCAACAGCATTTGCTGATTGTGGGTCGCACAAAAATAATATTCAGTTTATCATCTTCAATCCCATATTTAGCAGGTATTCATGAAAAGAACACTACTTATAGCAGCGGCAATATTGTCATTTTTTGGCTTGTCGTCATTCCAAAATACCGCCGTTGAAAAAGGCCATTATACTAAAGTACAGGTCGAATCATTCATCCGGGAGGTTTTTTCGGAGTATTCCGATGAATTGGTATTCAACAGTACTTCGGGAAGGCTTTCCATGATGACCGGTTTCCTCGAAAGGTTCGAAATCGCATACCGTCCGGAATATGCCGGAAAGAAATTCAAATTATTATCGACTGTCGCCCTCAACAATAAATACAACCGGGCACTCACGCGCGATATTGCAATCAATCCCGAAACATTCAATCCGTTGAAGTACCGTTTTGCCATGTCTTCCCAAAACATACAATTGTTCAGGGTTGACGGTACCGATTTTATCATCATCATCCAACCCGTAAAGTAAGCGTATGAAAAAAATACTACTATTACTTTTACTTTTTTTTGGAACAGCGAATGCGCAGACCTATCTGATGCAGAACGGAACATTTAATACCTGTTCCGGGACTTTTTACGATTCGGGCGGCGCTGGCGGAGATTACACTGCTTCACAAAACTATCAGATTACTTTTACACCCGGGATCCCCGGGAATTATATCCAGTTGAGTTTTTCGGCCTTCGACCTTGAAGGTGAACCATTTGATTATATGACCATTTATCAAGGCGTGGGAACTGGCGGTGCCGTCGTTGGCGTTTTCGGGGTGGACTCGCCCGCTTTATGTGGCACCACAATCGCATCTAATGTCCCTTCGGGCGCACTTACGATCGTTTTCGTATCTGATGGAAGCCTGCAGTTTTCAGGATGGGAAGCAACCATATCGTGTACGAATGTTCCCGGAGGCCCAATTGCCGCACCAAGCAATTCAACCTGTGCCGGGGCTGACCCGTTTTGTGCCGATTCAGGCCCATTGGAATTCCCAAACACGCCCGACAGCGGCTGTGTTCCGGACGCGCCTGCGGTGATTACAGCAAATACCTGTTTGATTACAGCACCGAATCCGTCTTGGTATTACCTCTCGATTGGTGTTCCCGGGAATATCAATCTTGAGATTGAGCAAACCACCGGGCCAAACGGAACCGGAACCGGACTAGATGTCGATTACGCCATCTGGGGACCATTTACCAACGCCGCTGCCACTTGTGCCGATTTTACTTTAGGGGATTGCGTTGGGGATCATTCCTGTTCGGGAAATGTTGTGGATTGTAGTTGGAGCCCGGATCCGATAGAAACAGCAACGATTCCGGGAGCACTTGTAGGCCAGATCTACATGGTCCTGATAACCAATTTTGACGGTTCCCCGGGTTACATAACGATGACGCAGACCAATGCCGGCAATGCCAGTGCCGGGACAACCGACTGTTCGATTGTCTGCCCGACAATGGCCGGGACAAACCCAACCACTTGCAGCGCTTCTGATGGTGCGATTGCGATAAGCGGTCTCGATCCTTCCACATCCTATAACATTACGTATTTTGATGACGGTAATCCTGTTGCGGTTTCCCTGAGCAGCAATGCCTCTGGGATAGTGACCATTGCGGGACTGAATGCCGGGAATTATACCAATATCGCAACCAATTTTTCGGGCTGTACTTCGGCTTTTGCCAATATTGTACTGACTGGCGCAACAGCACCCGTTTTAACCGCTGTCAATAACAGTACGCCGATATGCTCGGGAAACAATGCCGTTTTTACACTCACAGGAACGCCAAATGCAACAGTAACTTATAATATCAATTCGGGGCTAAGCCAGACCATCGTATTAAATGGAGCAGGCACAGCAACCGTTACGGTCAATGCGGTTGTAGCCAATACCACCTTTAACGCCACTGCGATCAGTCTTCCCGGATGCAGTGCAGCTTTAGCCATTACACGTAATGTTGTTGTAAGTCCACTGGCAACAATTGCCCTGAATTCCGCTGCGGCAACTGCCAATCAGACGATCTGCATCAATGCTGGGATAACCCCGATAAGTTATACTGTCGGATCAGGCGTAACCGGCGCAATGGTTTCCGGATTACCAACAGGAGTGACTGGAGTTTATGCTGCCGGGATTTTTACTATCACCGGAATCCCAATAGTTTCCGGGACTTTTAATTATAATGTGACGACAACAGGTGGCTGTTCTTCGGCTTCCTTAAGCGGAACGATCGATGTCAATCCGATTGCCACGATGGTCCTGGGTTCTGCCGTAGCGACGACCAACCAGAATGTATGCATCAATACCGGTATCACTGCGATTTTCTACACCATTGCAGGAGGCGGAACCGGAGCCACAGTTTTGGGATTGCCTGCAGGCGTTACAGGAACTTTTACGGCCGGGGTTTTCACAATAAGCGGAATACCTACGGTTTCAGGGAGTTTCAATTATACGATTACCACTACTGGCGGCTGCGCTTCGGTAGCCCTCGGAGGAACAATAAATGTGACTGCCGATACGACTATTGCATTAGCATCCGCTGCAGCGACCACAAACCAGACGGTTTGCATCAACACGCCAATAACAGGAATAAGCTATACAATCGCAAATGGCGGAACTGGAGCGACGGTTTCGGGATTGCCGACAGGCGTAACGGGCGTTTTTGCGGCCGGCGTTTTTACGATTGGTGGAACGCCGACAATCTCGGGAATTTTTAATTATACGGTAACGACAACCGGAGGCTGTTCAGCAGCTGCGCTTGGTGGGACAATTACGATCAGCCCGATGGCATCGATGGTGTTAAATTCGGCGGTGTCGACTACAAACCAGACTTTATGCATCAGTACGCCAATCACAGCAATTGTTTACATTATCGGCGGTGGCGGAACCGGAGCGACGGTTTCCGGATTGCCGACAGGAGTGAGCGGAACTTATGCCGCCGGAACTTTTACAATTACCGGTACGCCTTCGATCTCCGGAATCTTTAATTATTCGGTCACAACAACCGGCGGTTGCGCTTCGGTGACTTTAGGCGGGACAATTACCGTGAATACCGACGCCACAATTGCATTGTCTTCTGCCATTGCCACAACAAACCAAACCATTTGCATTAATACGGCAATAATTCCGATCGGTTATACAATCGCAACTGGCGGAACCGGCGCGACCGTTTCCGGACTTCCGGCGGGAATAACCGGAGTTTATGCCGGCGGATCTTTCACTTTAAGTGGAATACCGACCGTTTCAGGGGTTTTCAATTATACGATAACGACAACGGGCGGCTGTTCA
>DATHGE010000253.1:0-12523 GCA_035317805.1 Flavobacterium sp.
GTATCCGGTAACACCAGCCAAACTTGTAGTGGCGATCAAAGTATTGATCTTAGGCAGGACGATTCCGCACTGTGATGGCGATACCGATGCCGCTCCGCCCTCAGCCAATACGGCTGGCGTTGAGATTTGGCAAGTCGGGCCGTAATAGCCTAACCAGACGCCGTTTCTCTGCAATTGGATATCGATCGTATAAGTCGTCGCATAAGCATAAGAAGGGAATTCCATCATGGTGAAATGCGGAACATTTTTCTCGATCACCTGAACCTGAACGCCGTTGGTGGCGCGGATTCTCCAGCCGGTGTAAAGCGCCCCCGGGGCCAGTGTCTGGATCCCGACCAATGAACCGATGGAAGCCAGTGTCGAGTTACAGTCAGAAGCCAGCAATGAGGTCGTGATCTGAGGGTAACCCTCGTCGATGCTTCCGTTACAGTTGTCATCCACACCATTATAGGCGATTTCAACAGCACCCGGATTAATAGCGGCGATGCTATCGTTACAATCGGTATTGTTTACAGAAAATCCTGCTGGTGGCGTAGTTGCATTGACAGCGCATTTATTTACAGAAGATCCGGCGCCATAAGTATCGCCATCATTATCTGCAAAGAATGGGTACAGTTGGTTTACCGTAATGACAGCCGAACCACTGTTTCCTGTTCCCACTAGCGTGTTGGCATCCGTTACGGAAACCAAAGTATAAGTCGTTGTCACTGTTGGTGAAACCGCAATATTGGTTCCGCTTACATAGCCATTGACGGTAAAGTTATTGCTTCCATCCGTATAAACAACCGAGTATGGAGCAGTTCCGCCAGTAATGGTAACAGCGATTGCTGAAGCCTCTCCAACGCAGATTGTCGCAATACCTGAAATGACAGAAGCCGTCGGCGGAGTCGCCAAAGTAAAGCTTGTCGTATTCAATACAGCAACGCCGCTGCTTGCCCCAATCGTCCAATTGCCCGGGTTGGTCACCAAGGCTTTGTATCCGTTAAACGAAACCTGATTGTTTCTCAAACCGGAGTACTGGCCTCTCGTAGAAGAGCTTCCCAAAGCGATATTGCCATTGGCAACATTCAATTGTGTCGGAAGGTAAGAACTGTTGGAGGAAGCCGTTCCGGTCGAAATCCATGTAGCGATTGCACTTGAAGCCTGCGCATACAATCCGAAAAGGATCGTTCCGTTGAAAGTGGCCGGATTCGCATTCGCACTGTAATCCGGCGCAGCACCTGAAGTAGCCGCTCCCTGATAAGCAAAAATATTATCGCCGCTGGCAGACAAACCGTTTAAGTTTCCTGAAACGATGGTTCCCACATTCGTACCCGAAGCAGAAGAGTTGTCCTGGATCGTAATGACCGTTCCCGCAGGAATTGTCGCGCCGTTATTTTTCCAGATCAGGATATTTTCTCCACCTCTGGCGTTGTTAGCCGCATTGGCTGAAGCCGCAGCAAGGAAACCATTATCGGTGAATTTGATCAGTGTATTTGGCAGAAGATCTACCCACGCAACGAATGCGAAATTGTCAGGCGCATTGAAGTTGAATCCGATGATCGACAAATCGCCAACAGCCAGAACAGTCGGCCCTGAAACAATATTCGCAGTCAATCCTGTCGGTTGTGGACTGATAATATAATTCCCGCCGTCGGCTCCGGCTAAGGTTGAAGTGGAGGTTACGGCAATACCGTTTCCAATAGCTGAAGAGGCAAAAGTTCCCGTTCCGACTAAAGTCACAACATCCGGTGAGATCACACCTGACAATGTTCCGGTAATGGTTGCAGCAGTTGTTCCGTCAAATGGTTTGTCCTGCGCTACGGCTCCGGTTATCGTTACGGTAGCGGCTGTGATATCTGCGTTGATTCCGGTTGGCTGGGAAACCGAATAATTCCCGGCCTGCAATCCTGATAAAGTGTAACCGGTTACTGTGATTGGTTTGGCCGTTCCAACATTCTTGTTGTTGAAAAGCGCTGAAACCGTTCCTGAAACGCTTACATTATCCAATCCTATAGTGCCATTTAAAATCGGCGTTCCGCCCAAAGTGGCAGTTGTCGTCCTGTCATACACTTTATCGGTTCCTGAAATTCCTGAGATGGTCAAGGCCAAAGGTGTAATATTGGCCGATAATCCTGCTGGCTGGATCAAAGAATAATTGCCCGCGTTTGTTCCGCTTAAAGTAAGGTTTGCAGTAACGGCAATTGAGTTTGCAACATTCGCATCCGCAAAAGTCCCGTTTCCGGAAACGGTCACGTCATCAATTCCGATAACGCCAACCAAACCGGCACCGCTGATGGTTGCCGTCGTATTGCCGTCGTAAATTTTATTGTCGGCTACAGCGCCGCTGATTGTTAATGCCAAAGGCGTAATGTCGGCAGTCAATCCGAGAGGTTGAGCCAAAGTATAATTCGAAGCATCGGCTCCACCCAAAGTTGCAGTGGAAGTCACTTCGATTCCGGTTGCCGCAGCAGTGGAAACAAAATTTCCTGTCCCGATAAAAGTCACATCATCCGAACCTATAATTCCTGATAAAGTTCCTGTAATTGTAGCCGTATCGGTACCATCGTATACTTTGTTATCGGCTGAAGCCAAAACAGTCAGTTCTTTTGGTGTAACAGTCAGTGATTGGTCAACCGGGGTCGCCGAATCATAAGTCAGATCGCCCGATTGCGTAGCGGTAATCGTAGTCGTTCCAACGCCAACAATCGTAACGGTATTTCCGGAAACGGTCGCTACGGTAGTGTCCGAACTCGAATAACTCACGGTTAATCCTGAACTTGCAGTCGCAGTCAGGTTGAAATTGGCATCGCCATAAACCACATCCGACAACGGATCGAACGAAATGGTCTGTGGCGTCAAAGGTCCTGCCGTGATATTTGCGGTCAATCCTGTTGGCTGAACCAAAGTATAGTTAGCGATATCGCCAACAATCGTACTTGTTGAAGTCACCGGAATGTTCAAGCCAACCGTAGATTGGGCAAAAGTTCCCGTCCCGACTAAAGTCACATCGTCCGGAGCGATAACGCCAACCAATGTTCCTGTTATGGTGGCATCGGTGTTTCCGTCGAATGTTTTGTTCTGCGCAGTTGCGCCTGAAATTGTCAGTTCTTTAGCGGTAATATCTGCAGTCAGGCCTGAAGGCTGCACGAGGTTGTAGTTTCCTGCATCGCCACCGACAATCGAAGAGAATGACGTTACCGGAATCGCAATGTCAACGCCCGCGCTGTCAAAGCCCGCTGATAAAACCAAAGTCACATCATCCGGGGCAATTACGCCTGATAAAGTTCCCGACAATACGGCATCAGCATTTCCGTCATATATTTTATTTGCGGCAGAAATGCCTGAAATGGTCAAATCTTTAGCAATGATATCGGCCGATAAACCCGAAGGTTGTGTCAAAGTATAGCTGCCGGAATTGGTTCCGCTGAAAGTAAGTGCAGGCGTTACTGTAATTCCGGTTCCAACTGTTGCCGAAGCAAAAGTTCCGCCGCCGCTGATCGTGATCGCATCGCCATTTACAGTTCCCGAAGCCGTTGCGCCACTGATTGTAGCTGCAGTCGTCCGGTCGTATGTGTTATTATCTGCAGAAACACCGGTAACGGTCAGTGCTTTCTTAGCCACCGAACTCAAAACCGTAGCGACATTCACGGCAGTGGCCGGAGCCGAAGTCAGAGTGACATTGCCGCTGTAATTTCCGAATAATGTTGCCGCTGCAATCCTTACGTAAATTGTAGTTGAAGCGACTGCTCCGCCAGATTGCGACAGTACTTGTGAAGCGGCATATCCGCTGGCACCGCCCGTCTTTGAAATTTCATAGCCGGAAGGAGCATTGATTGTGATATCTGTTGTAAGGCTTGAGCCTGAAGCGGTAAAAGTGGTGAAAGCCGAAGCCGTTCCGTAAGTCGTATTCACAGCCGAAAGCGTTCCCGAAGTCGAGATCAGGGCGGTTCCTCCGCAAGCGATCAGCGCATCATCGGCACTGTTAATCGCAAGCGGTGAAGTTGTACTTCCTGTCGGATTTACCGTATTGATTGATCCTGTTGGCCAAACGCCATCGGTATCCGTAGCACAACCCAACAGGGTATTGGCCGTAACCGAGCGCTGCTCAATTCTCTTTAGCCCGTTTGCATTGCTGTTTGGGATAATGGTATTCCATGTCCCGGCCGCAGTTGAATAAGGGCTGGCGATGGAAGCGATTGCAGCACTGATATTCTCAACAACAGTAACCGATAACGGCCTGCCTGTTCCTGCAGTATTGTCATACAGCACGACGATGTTCTTCGCGGTGGCGCTGGTAGTGCTTTTGATAAAAGTTCCGTTTGTAGCCGCACTTGTTGTGCCGAACGCCAATACGTTAATCGTCTGGTCAAGCGCACGCCTGAATAAAGTGGTTCCGGTGCTGCTTCCGATGACAATCGTCGGATAAATCACATTGCCGGCTGTAAAACGGGCATTTCCGGTATTCACAAAACCGAACCAACCCGTGTAGTTCCCGCTGGCATCGGTCGTAAAAGTCTCATAATTCCCGGCAGAGGTTATGCTCGCCCCCGAGGAATAGGTATACGTAGTGCCAGATGGGCTGATCAGCAGCGGATTTCCCGCTCCCGGATTCGTCGTTCCCAAATCGGTATTGATGGCGCCGTTGATGAAGTACCGGTACGAAGTGCTTGCCGTAAGTCCCGAAACGGTTGCCCTGAACATGACCATCATCCGCGAAGTATTCCCCGAAGCCATGTACTGAGGCACAGTAACACCCGTAAATCCTGTCTGGGTCAGGTTTTGCCCCAATGCGAGATTCCCCAGCAATAACAATAATACGGGGATTAAAATTGATTTCATTTTGTTTGAAAACCGCCGATAGGAAAAACACGGCTGGTTTCCGGCAATGGTCTTCGAATCGTCCCTTTGCGGAATGGAGCCTTTGCTCGGATTTAGTAAAATTGATTTCATTTGTTGTGATTAATTAATTTTGTTTTGAGGGATAAAATTATTTGGTTTGGCTGTTGCCAATGGAAACAATACGTTATCAATAAGTTAACAAAATGTATTGCTGTATTTGGTCGAAATATTGCTGCCGTTTATCGATAAATCTTTATTTGGAAAGGGTTTTAATTCACAATTTTCTTACTAAAGATAAATCCGTCCAAAGTTTTGACCCTTACAATCAAAACCTCATTCGTGGTTCCGGCATCTATCATTGCTTCGTTGGCGTTGATTGATTTGCGTTCGGCGATAAGTCTTCCGGTGATGTCAAAAATGGTCACTTCGGCCATTGGCGTTTTTCCGGAATTGACGGCAATCAGATTCCCGTTTTTATAGATTACAATCGCATTCGGATTCAAATCTGTCTGGACAGTGGATAAAACGCTGTTGCCGAAACGCAATACGAAACGGGTATCGAAAACACCGGTTTCAGTAACGAATGCATAGGATTCTGTTTTCAGATTTTGGACAACATTCAGCAGTTTGTCTTCCAGAAAAACATCCTGGTTTTCAAAAAGTCCGTCGAAATTGGAAAGCGCGATTTCAAAATTCCCGGCAACAGTGGTTCGGTAACCTATCGGAATCTGGTCGGCTATATTAAAAGGCAAGGCCCGGCCTTGTATCACCAATTTTGAATTGTCTAAAACAGAATACAGGCTCACCGGATTCCCGGCCTCGATAATTTCGGCATCAAATCCCGGATCCAAACCATTCGTCGCATTCTCTATATAGCCCACCAAAGCCTGCTTAAAGGCGCCCTGGTTGTTTTTCAGATCGAGCCAGACGCGGTTCTTTTCCAATTGGGCCGAGGTACTGTTTTGCGAAGCGGTCCTGAAAAACTGGCTGTTGTCAATTCCCGTACGCATCGAATTCTTAAACGTCGCCGATCCCGTTGCCAGCCCTTTGATCATAAAAGCCTGTCCGGCAGCGATGAACCCGTTCGGGGTATTGTTGTTGATTCCGGAAGACGGTGCGAATGAGGTCGCTGTCCCGCCACTATAGCAATAAGTCGCATAATCGTTCGTGGTATAATCGTAAGCGGTAATCGGCGTATTGTGTGTCCACAGATAAATCGAAGTGCCTGTCCCGATGGAAGCCGTATTGGCCGGATCCGACATAAACAGGTCGGCGTCAATCGCACTCGGATACGGATTTCCGATCAGATTGAGATCGTGCGTGGCATCGGTCATCACAATCGGAACCACGTAATCGCCATTATTCGGAACGCCGGTAAAGGCTCCGTTGAAAACAGCCGGGCTCACGGGATCAAAACTTTGCGGCGCACGAATAATATAGCCTTTTCCGATATCCATCAGTGTGATTCCCGGTGCGGTCACCGAATTCCAACTGTAGGTTGTGGTGTTCCACCAGAAATATTTATCCGATAAGGTTCCGGGGGAAAAGTTGGCCAAAATCTGCGCGTCGACAGGAGAGGACCAATAGGTGTAATCATACCTGCTCATCCCAGTCGTGTCGCGTTTGTAGGTAATCGGTCCCGAATTGACCGTGTTGCCGAGCTGAATGAGGCTGGCGTTGTTTTCAAAAGTGAGCGTTCCTCCCGAAACATCAAGGCCGTTTTGAATCGTCAGGACCTGATTGGAATTGAAAACCACATTTCCGGAAAGCACCTGAACCGAGCACGCATCGAGATTTCCCGGAGAATTGTAATCCCCAGCGAAAATAGCCGTAGTGGCACTGTCGGGAACGCCATTGCTCCAAGAAGTCGTCCACGTGGTCGATTTGATCTGGATCTGGATTCCTGTGGTTGCGACCGCCGGACAGGTTCCGTTTTCAACAAAAGCCCTGAAATAAGTGGTCTGCGATAAGGCGCCGATTGACGCTCCTGCGAGTGTCGGTGTCGTATTGACATAATCCTGAATCCCCGCAGTAAAGGCGGCATCAGTGGCTTTTTGCCATTTAACGATCGTACCCGAATAGCCGGCCAGGGTCAAATCTGAAGGGACAGAACCGGCACAGATGATTTGTGCAGATGAAACCGTTCCCGTCACCGCTGGCGCGACAACTGTAAATGCACCTGTTGTATTCGTGCTCTTAACCGTATTGCATCCGTTGGAAACCTGGACATAATAATAATAGGTGCCGATAACATTGGATAAGGGCGTATAGCTTGCCGTTTTAGAGCCATTGGCGATTTCGGCCGCAAAGGCACCACCAGTCAGGGCGGTTCCGCCGGTGGTCGATGCCGTCGTATTCCTGTACCATTGGTACAATAAGGTCGGACTTCCCGTGGCGGTTATCGTCACCGGAGCAAAAGCGCTGTTTTGGCATACGGTCTGGGTCGCCGTGGATGGCTGGACCGTAATTGCAGACGCAGTATTTCTTGTAAAAGTGTAGGTAATGCTGGTTCTTGGGCAGCCGCTCGCATTGGTGACCGTATAGGTAAAAGTGGTCGTTCCGCCGGAATATGGATTCGAACTGCTGAACACGCCACCAGCCGGACTTCCGGTCAGCGTTATGGCTCCGGCAGAACAGGTCGTGACACTGGATGAAATAGGCACTGCAGGCAATGCATTCACCGTAATTACCGCCGAACCGATGTTGCCTGTCCCGGCAACGCCATTGGCATTTACCACCGATACGATGGTATAAGTCTTTGTTGCGACAGGGCTTACCGGGATATTTGTTCCGCTTATATAATTATTGACGACAAAAGAGGTAGTCCCATCAGAATAGGTCAAAGTGAACGGTCCGGTTCCGCCGGTGATGGTCACTTTTATATTGGCCGAACCGCCAGCGCACATACTGCCCGGCGCAATGCTCGAAATGATTGATGCCGTTGGCCCTGGAAGCAACGTTCCGCTGATGGCCACATTGTCGAAACGCCAGGTTCCGGCCGTTCCGGCAATCGAGCCGGGTGAACTGGTTTGCCTGAACTGCCCCGAAGACTGGTAGTAGGATGCGACCATCCTTACGCCAAAGTTCGGATTGTTATTGATTGCGGAAATCGAAGAGAGATTTACCGTTATCCTTGTAAAAATGTCGCCGCTCGTATTCACTTCGAAACAGCCGTTGGCATTGATGGTTCCCAAACAAAAGGTTGTGTTTGCACCGGTCATGGTGAAATTGTTCCAGGTAGAGCCATTGGTGGTGTATTGCAGCCTTACCGTATTCGGGCAGGTGTTCGACCAGCGCTGGTCCCAGGTAACAGAAATGTTCTGGTAACCTAAAGTGGAAGCATTAAACTGCGCGCCATTCGCCTCGTTCACAGATCCCGGGTCAAAAGGTTCCAATGCCCACGCCGTCGCGCCGTTTTGTGTGCCGCATCCGGTTCCTGCCATCCCGATCCGTGTTCCGGGCGTTATGGTTCCGCCGCCGCCGTTTACGACCGATGAGGTTCCGATTCCGAAGTTGGTCGTCGGGTTGGAAAGCGTCCCCTGAAGCGGCTCATAATCCCATGCGGCGATTTGCGCGCTCGTTTTGGAAAAACCCAACAAAAGGATTATGGTGAAGACGGATTTTAATAGCAAAAGAGGTAAATTTTTTTTCACGATTTGTCGTTTAAAAATTGAATTAAATTTTAATCTGCACAAATGTAAAGCTGATTTTCAGAACGTTAATTTCGGTATTGTTAAGTTTAGGTAAATTGTAATTTCGTTTTTTCGGTTCGCTTTATCTTCGATTTGGTGGCGTAAGCGTATGGTTTTAATTCGCTTCTGCAAAAAAAAATCGTTGAACTCGGGCTTTTCAGCTATGAAATACCGATTGTTACAGTTTAAATATGTTAAGCCAACGTTATTTGGAGCATCGACGTCTTCCGAAAAATTCACAAACAGATAACACGCGCCTTACATTTCAGCCTTTATTCTTAAATAAGTTTGTACCATAATTTTTCACTTATGAAACAAACTTACTTTTATCTTGGGTTACTTTTATGCGTCCTTTTTTCGTGTACCGACGACCGCGAAATCACAACAGCAGCAATCATAAAAGACCCGAACAGCGTCTTAGTACATTATTGGAATTTCAATACGCTCGCCGGAACCGTCACCGAAATCGCCCCCGATTTTTCACTCGTGCCATCGGGTACAACAATCACTTATCCCGGAAGCGGCGACGGCTACATGGACGATTTCGATCCCGGTTATGCCACCAATTCGCGTAACGGCGATGTGGAAGGTTTCGGCTTCCGCGCCAGAAATCCAAGCAATACCCGGAATTTATTGTTTGCGATGCCAACGACCGGTTACCGCAAAATCATCGTGCAGTTTGCCACCGCAAGAACCGGATCGGGCGCTACTTCCCAGATTTATTCCTATAGTACAGACGGCACCAATTTTACAACAGAAGGATTGGCCGTTTCAACACACAGCCCTATCGAAGATCCGCAGAATTCCTTGGTGACGCTCGATTTTTCGGCGATCACTTCCGTGAATGACAATCCGGACTTCAAAATCAGGATCGAATTTGGAGGAGATGCCGCCGCCGGAGCATCGGGCAATAACCGCTTCGATAACCTGACACTCGAAGGCATTCCGCTCGGTGATATCGTTCCGCCCGACACGTCATTGTACCTTTTCCAGTATTGGAATTTCAACGCACTTCCGGCAGGAACGCTTACTTCCATTGCCCCGGACGCGACGCTGATCGCTGCAAATACGGCTGCAATTACCTATCAGGGAACCGGCGCAGGTTATATGGATCTGGTTTCACCCGGATCTGCGCTCAACGCCCAAAACGGTGACACTGAAGGCACCGGACTGCGCGCCAGGAATCCAAGCGACGACAGAAGCCTTTACATCAAGGCACCGACAACGGGTTATAAAAACATCAGCGTCAAATTTGCGACAGCGAAAAGTTCGGCGGCGGGCGCACCAACGCAATTGTATTCGTACAGTTTGGACGGAACCAACTTTTTAACGGCAAACCTTCCGGTAGAAAGTTTCAGTACGGACATCGAACCGGTTTACGACATCGTAACGCTTGATTTTTCGGCCATTTCGGGAGCAAACAACAACCCGGATTTTATAGTGAAGATTGATTTTGACGGAACCGCAGCTGCCGGAACCAGCGGCAACAATCGTTTTGATAACATAACTTTTCAAGGAAACCAATTATGAGGCATTTTAAGAATTATATGGTGGCGGGGATTTTCCTGGCTTCCTGCGGGCTGTCTGCGCAAAAGGCAGTAAGGCTAAAACCGATCCGGTCGGTTGCAATAGCAATTGCCGAACCTTCTGACATTTGCTTCAATGCCAAATCGGGTACCTTTTTTATCGTCAGCGATAGCGGTATTCTTTTCGAAACCGATCACGATGGGAAAACCCTGCGTCAGGTTTCCCAAAAAGATGCTGATTTTGAGGCGGTTTATTCTGATGAAAAAAACGTCTATGCCGTGGATGAAACGCACCGCAACATTTACATCTATGACATCGATACTTTTAAGGTAAACCGCATGGTTACGATTCCGTACGGCGGCGGAAAAAACAAAGGTTATGAAGCGCTGACTTACAATAAATCTAAGAACGGTTTTGCCATAATCACCGAAAAAGACCCTGTTTATCTTTTCGAACTCGACAATGATTTCAAGACTTTAAACAGGATCGACCTTTCTAAAATCGCTACCGATATTTCGGCCGCGGCCTATCACGATAATTTCCTGTGGCTGCTGAGTGATGAGGATATGATGCTGCTGAAACTCAACCCGAACACGTATGAAGTCGTCGGAAAATGGTCGCTTCCGGTCATCAACCCTGAAGGTTTCGCCTTCGATCAGGACGGCAATCTGCTGATTACCTGCGACGACATGCAGCGCATTTACTATTTCAACAATCCTGAAAAAACCTAAGATGAAACAGACTTTACTTGCCATACTGTCGCTTTTTGCAGTCAGTTCCTTTGCACAGGTCACACTTTTAAACGGCCACCATGTACTTGAACTTTCGGGCGGCGTTTCAACGTATTACAACAACCGCTCGCTCAAACCCGGCGAAACCGACCGGTCCAAAGACCGCTTTAAGCTGCGCGATGCGCAAATCGAGCTTGAAGGACGTGTTGGTGCCGATTTCGAATACGATTTCAAGGTCGATTTTGCCGATATGGCCGCACAGAACAGCACCGGTGAAATCGATCCTGAAAATCCCGGACTGATGGAAGCGACTGTTACCTATAAAGGCTTTCATTTTGTGGATATCGAAATGGGTTACGGAAAATTGTATTATTCCAGGAGCGCCTTGGTTCCATTTGATTTTTCGCCTTATTGGCAGCGCCCGGAACTCACCCGCGGTTCCATTTTCTCGACGCGTGATGTCGGAATCACTTTGATGAAAAATTTCTGGAAGCAAAGGGCCAATGTTTATATTGGCGCCTACACAGGCCTCGGCGAGCTTTCACTTAGCGGAGACAATGATGCGAGCGGCCAGTTGGAATATGTAGGCCGCGTGGATGTTTCCTATCCGGCGAGATACCGTTACCGTGAAATTGACGACAGGCATTCGCCGATTCCGATGTTTTCTTTGGGACTGAATGGCCGCTATGCCAACAAAAAACTGCCCGAAGGCGAAGTTTTCCCGGATCAGGCGACCGGCGAATACGGCCTGAAGGTAACGGATGGCAAAAGATATGTGTATGGATTGGACGCCTCTTTCCAATATATGGGACTTTCGGCACAGTTTGAAATCCACCAGATCAAGCAGGAGCCGCAAAGCCCGAATGATCCGCTGTTCCAGAACCTGACTGCCGAACAGACGAAAGGCTACGTACTTTCGGGAGGTTATATCGCACAGCTGAATTATTTCATCAAGCCGATTGACCTGATTGTATCGGCGCGATATGAGGAATTGGACCTGAATGATCTTGTTCCGGGAAATTCCCAGCGGTTTTCCCCTGCAATCGCTTATCAGATCAATGGTTACAATGCGATGATTAAAGCGCAGTATTTTCACATCAATAAAGAGGAAACGATCGATCCTTTAAAATGGGACGAGCAATACAGGATTGGAATGGTCTTCCAATTCAAATAAAAATTTTATGGGTGTACTTGTGATGCAGAGCTACCAAAAAATTAATCGTAACGTAAGTAAATACTGCATTTGACTGATAAAAATGAAAGAGCTTTTCTATAATGAAAAGCTTTTTTTACGTCTTTTAACAAAGCAAAACTGTAATAATTCTTGTTTTCAACGATAAAACTCCATATTTTAACGAATAAAGAGTATTGGTTATCAGTTTTTTACATAAAGCGTTACATTTGTACAGAATAAGTTTCAAAATTACAATAAAAATAAAAGCTGATTTTTTACTAACAGGATTGGTTTTTTTGCCCCTTTTTATTTTTGATTTTATGAAGAAAATACTTTTGTTAACCCTACTAACAATTTCATACCATACTGCCCATTCGCAGGTAGGTATCGGGAATTCGTCGCCCAAAGCGCAATTGGATATCACCGCCTCCAATCCTGCCGCACCAACGGGTATCGACGGAATCCTTATCCCAAGAATCAACAACTTTCCTTCATCCAGTCCGGTAGCCGCCCAAAACGGGATGCTCGTTTTCCTGACGACAACTTCCGGGACAAACCTTCCGGGATTTTATTACTGG
>DATHGE010000254.1:0-4654 GCA_035317805.1 Flavobacterium sp.
AAGTGCCCAATAAAAACGACACATCCACCCAACGAACCACCCGCCCGAAAATATTTTTTGCAACTTCCAAAAATTATATTTAAATTAGCAATACAGTATCAGCCAAACAGCGCAGCCACAGTGGTCCCGTTCATAGTCAAAGACCATTGTATTTGGGTTAAACGCAACGGCAAAGACCCGGCAGTGATAGTGTAGGGATACTGGATAGATAAAGCATAGATACGGTATGGATACTGTATGCAGAGTGTATCAAAAGGGTATTTTAAGCAAAATCCCGTTCCGCCAAAGCAGCGCCGACGCGTGCTGTTGTTTGGTGTCCTGCGAAGCCGCCCGGACACGCAATCACTTTACCCAAAACATTTTCAGGGTCGGTAAAGAAAATCCCGAAACGGTGTATTCTGTATCCGCCTTGACGTTTTTCTTCCAGAAAAACTTGTATATAGTTACCCTATTTCCACTTAAACCATTTGATCCCTAAAGTGCAAAAGACAATGCTGTAACCAAATGTCAATGCCAACAGCAGTGTCGTATCGCTGGTCCATTTTGATGGCTCCATACTCATGGCGACAATCGTTTTTACGGCACCGTAAGGCGAATAGTGAACGACTTCTTTGAGCTGGGCGCCAAGCATTCCCAAATCACCAAACATCCCGATCATGATAAAAAGGAAATAGACGAGCCTTACCGTTGAGTTTACCGTTTCTGGGTTTTTAATACGCCCGACTATAGCCTGGCCAAGACCAAGATATACCGATCCGCCGGCAATGGCACACACCAACGCGAGAAAATAGCCTAACGGTTTCAGCGTAATACCGTCGAATTCTTTGCCTGCAATGAAAATGATGATGGTTAGCCCAACGATAATCATGAGCTGGATGATAATCCGGCTTCCCATAATGCTCCAGTTTGGAAGTGGCGCCACACGCAGGCGCTGAAAAACACCTTTCTCGCGGTCACGTGCTACCGAATTGGAGTAACCCATAAGTCCGTTGGATATGAGCCCGAGCGTTATGCACGTCGATAATACAAATGGGCCGCCGATCTGGGCGATAAGCCCTTTCCACGAAATTAAGATAATCACAGGCACTAAAACGACCATAAACAGTGCTTTCCTGTTGCGCCATTGTGTGGTCAGGTCGGCGCGCAATAGCGCTTTGAGTGTCGTTGCTGTTTTTGGAACTGTTACTTTCATATCGTTATTCTGAGCGGACTTCACGTCCTGTTAGTGCAATAAAAACATCTTCGAGCGTCACTTTGCCGCGGCGTGAAATGGCAATCACTTCGGGATCGCTGCTGTATTTGCTGATAAGCGCCTGTGGGGTGTCGATGGCGATGATCTTACCGTGATCGATAATCCCGATACGGTCGCATACCGCTTTGGCTTCTTCCATAGAGTGCGTGGTGAGCACGACGGCATTTCCTTTTTCGCGTATGGCTTCGATGCGTTCCCAGAGCTGGCGGCGCGACTGCGGATCAAGCCCTGTAGTGGGTTCGTCAAGCAGCACAAGCCGCGGATCATGAATCGTGGCAATCGCAAGCGAAACCCTTTGCTGCTGCCCGCCGCTGAGCTGCCCGTAACGTTTGTTGGCAGCATCGGTAAGGTTGATTTCCTTTAATAGATTAGCCGTCATTTCTTTGGTAAGATTGACACCATAAATCCCTGCATAAAGCTGTAGTATTTCGGGAACCTTCAATTCAGTCTGGAAGCTTGTTGCCTGCAATTGCACCCCCATGACTGCACGTGCATAAAGTGGCTTTTCGATGACGTTGTTTCCTGCAACGGTAATGGTGCCGGAGTTGAATTTAATGAGTCCTTCAACGGCGCTTAACGTACTGGTTTTCCCGGCGCCGTTCGGACCCAGAAGTCCAAATATTTCGCCCGACTTCACGAAGAACGAAACGTCTTTGACAGCATGATTGGCACCGTAAACGACGTTAAGCCCTTTGATATCAAGCACCTGATTTGTTGTTGTTTCCACTGTAATGTATTTTGGTTGTTATATTGTTTTGTAAATATAGCGATTCGCAATAAATATTTAAGTGGATTATATTTTGTTTGGGAGGTTAATGATTTGGGTATAAGAAGGGACGGTAAGAGACAATTGTTATTGTTAGTTGTGCACCGGGCGAGAAGCGATATTGCTAATTTTTCTTAAACTGAAAACTTAACCATTGGTGGCCAACGTTCCTTCGACTTTTGCCGGTTATGTATGACTAAAAAATTCTCGCGCAATCTTTCATTTATTCTTTCACGAATTTTCCGCATCTGTTACCCGCCTTCAAAATATAAATTCCCGCGGGTAAAGTGGTCACGCTAATCGTATTTGCATTCATTTTCTCACAGCCCATTTGTCTGCCCGTCAGATCGTATATTGCTGTAGTTGCATCATTTTCTAACCCCGCCGTATCAAATTTCAATTCCGCTTTTACAGGATTGGGATAAATTGACCACGAGCTTCCGCGTGTGTATGCATATTCCTGATTTCCGAGCACCGAAAATTGGAACGTAGCGCTTACAGGCAAATGGTCGGAAGTCGTATTAAAATAATTGCCAATATCCTGGGAAACCGCCACTTCCTGAGCGGCGCTGTTTAAAATATAGTTTCCGGACAGTTCGTTGGAAATGACCATGTTTTCAATAATGGGGCGCGTTTCCCAACTATGCGCGTCAGTTATATTTTTGGTAACGCCGTTATAATTGCTTTCATCATCCATAAAATTTTCATACGGCGAAACGGTACATGCGCAGGCACTACTCGATGTCCCGATCAGATAATCGTTGAAATCCCCAATGAGTATGAGGTTTTTTGTATTGTAACCTGCCCCGTCGAGAATCGTTTTCAATGCCTGGGATGCGCCCAACCTGCGCGTGTAGCTCATAGCATCGCCGTCCTCTGCCTTAGCATGGATATTTACGAGCGACAAAGGAACCAGTGTATTGCCGGAAACAAGATTTACATTATATAGCGCAGGGTATCGCCCGCTTGCGCAGTTGTAGTAATAGGAATTGCCTTGTGCCGCACTTCCGCTGCTTAATTGTGCTGAACTGACAAATTGCACTTTTGATTTTTTGTAGATAATACCCTGCCTCTGGTCACAATCGCCGGTATTGGAAGGCACCATTTTACCTTCCCATTGATCGCTGCCCAAAAGCGATACGAGTGTTGCGATGGAAGGATATGCAACCGAGTTGGAAACCTCCTGGATGCAGTAAATATCCGAATTCATTGAAAGCATGGCAGCAGCTACATTATTAATTTGCAGGCTTTCGTCGGCAGGCCCGAATTGTGTGCAACCCAGCCATTCCGTATTCCAGTTTGTAATCTTGAAAACACCCGCATTGGGGTTCGTCGGCTGTGGTTCACCCGTAACTTTTACATTTTTTATTTCCCATGAGGCGCTCTGCGTTGCACTGCTGATATAACGGAAAGCAATGCGTGAATTCTCTGATTTTGCAGCCTCCGGTATAACAAGCTCGCCTGAAGAAATATATTGCCAGGCTACGGGAATGCTTTGATTGAGTCCTTCCAGTTCAATCCATTGCGTTGTTGCCGGATCACCGGTAAAGCTGGACGTGGCAAAAACTGTATACCAGCCCTGTGCCACACCTACATTCATCACAGCAGCACTTCCGCGGGTGTGCTTAAAGCTGAGTTTTACATTGTCTGTTTGGGTCAGATTCATTATTGGGCTGACCAACCAATCCTCGTTTTCAAAATTTTGTCCTGCCGCATATCCACTGGCGACAGCACCATACGTGGAATTAAGAGTCCAACTCTGGGAACCTGAAACGCTGAAAGCTGTAAACGCATTGAAACTTCCCTCGGTAAGCAATGTCTGATCGAGGATTGTGGTTTGTGCGGATGACCCGTTTGCGCCAAAACCCGAAAGAATAACGAGAAGGATAAGCCTGATATATTTTTGCATTTCGTAAGGTATTAATCTGAACAGCCGCTCAATATTCTTAGACCGGTTGCACCCAGAAGATGTTAGTTTTGGGCAAACATACAAATAAAACCGGTTGGCATTCTTACCAGAACATTAAGAATGAGCGGTATTTGATTAATGCCGATTGTTGTATGCCGGGATCAACAAAAGAAAAAGCCCGCTTCAACCGAAACAGGCTTTCCTGTTTAAGCTTATAAAAATGAAGAATGATATAAATTTTATAATTTACTGACGGCTTTGATAAAGTAAGGGGAATCATTCCATCTTATTTTTCTATATGCAAAATTTTGCTGCAGCGATTCAGGTAAACAGTTCCAGATGGCTTCATTCATTTTTTCGAGCAATAATTTTTTCGAAAAACTATCTGAAACCACGAGGCTGATTTCCCTGACGGGTTTCGGTTCCTTAAATGGCTTAAACAAGCCCGTATGGGTTTCGTTGATTATGGATAGCTCGGGAAGAATGGCAAATCCCAATTCGGCGCGCACGAGATTCTTGAGCGTCTCAATCGAATTGATATCATAAAAGAACTGCTCCTTTATTTTGCCAGGGTCCTTTATGCCGCAAATATCAAGCAGCTGCGCATTGTAGCAGTATTCATTTTGCAGCAGCAGCAATTCTGCTTTGTCGCCCGGCTGCATTTCATAAAATAATGCCTCCGCCATCGGATGGCTTCCATTGAGATAAGCGAGGAACGGCTCTTTGA
>DATHGE010000255.1:0-10737 GCA_035317805.1 Flavobacterium sp.
GGCGCTACCAACGGCAAGTCGTTTTTTAAAGTTATAAAAGCTTCATCCTTTGAATTCTAACAGCATTCAAGATTGCCAACAATGCGACACCTACATCAGCAATTACCGCTTCCCACAATGTCGCGATACCGCCTGCGCCTAATCCTAATACGATAAGTTTTACCACCATTGCCAAAATAATGTTTTGCCAAACGATTTGCTTCGTCAATTTTCCTACCCTGATTGCGGTGACGATTTTAGAAGGCTGATCGTTTTGTATTACGATATCTGCGGTTTCGATCGTTGCATCGCTGCCCAACCCACCCATCGCGATCCCAGCATCAGCTAAAGCCACGACCGGGGCATCGTTTACGCCGTCCCCGACAAATGCAATGCGCTTACCTTCGTTTTTGAGCGCTTGGACTTTCTCCATTTTTCCTTCGGGGAGTAAGTCGCCGTAAGCATTATCAATTCCTAACTTTTTCGCTACTTCGTCAACAACAGCTTGCTTGTCACCCGAAAGCATTACGGTTTGGATTTTCAGCTCATGTAATTCCTTTATTGCTTTTGCTGCGTCTTCCTTTATTTTATCGGCAATAGTTATATGTCCTTTGTATTTTTTATCAATGGCGACGACAACAATTGTGTAAACGATACTGTCAATCTCAGTAGGGTATTCAATGTTGAATTTCTTCATCAGCCTGGTATTCCCTGCAAGGACTTCCTTACCGTCAACTGTCCCTTTTAAACCATGACCGGAGATTTCCTCAACTTCTGCAATAGTCAGCCCTATAATGGTTTCTTTTCCCGCGTGTTCTACAACCGCAAGCCCGATGGGATGTGTCGATTGGCTTTCGATTGCCGCAGCCAATTTTATCAAGTCTTTTTCATCAATATCCTTGGTGATGATTTCCTGTACCTTGAAAACGCCTTCGGTCAGCGTTCCGGTTTTATCCATTACAACGACATTTATATCAGTCATAACGTCAAGAAAGTTAGAGCCTTTGAATAAAATCCCGTTTCGTGAAGCCAAGCCAATTCCACCAAAGTAACCCAACGGAATCGACACGACCAATGCACAAGGGCAGCTAATTACCAAAAATACCAACGACCTGTAAAACCAAACATCGAAAACGTAAGGATTAACAAAGAAATACGGGATAAAGCATACAGTCAATGCCAACCCAAAAACAATAGGCGTGTATATTTTCGCAAACCGACTGATGAATAACTGCGTCTGTGATTTACGGGCAGTTGCATCCTGAACCATTTCGAGAATCCGGCTCAATTTACTGTCCTGGAATACAGCTGTAACCTTGATGTCAGAAACCGTATTGAGGTTAATCATTCCGGCGTAAATCATTTCGCCTTTTCCTTTTGTATCGGGCTTGCTTTCACCTGTAAGCGCTGCGGTATTGAATGCGCCTTTGTCGGAAATAAGTTCGCCATCCAAAGCCACTTTCTCACCCGGTTTTATCCTTATGATTTCATTCAGTTGAACATCTATCGGATTGACTACTTCTGCATTTCCGTTCCTGACAACTGAAACTTCATCGGGGCGGATATCCAACAGTGCTTTTATGCTCCTTTTAGCCCGATTGACCGCTGCGTCCTGAAACCATTCGCCAATCGAATAAAAAGCCATTACAGCCACTCCCTCGCTGTAGGAGCCAATTGCAAAAGCACCGATCGTCGCGACGCTCATCAGGAAAAATTCATTAAAGAAATCGAATCTTAATGCTTTGCACCATGATAAATAAAGCACGTTGTAGCCGGCAAGCAAATAAGCGATCCCGAAAACAATCACGTTTACAGGAAAAGCAGGGACGTACTTAAAACCAAATTCCAACGTAAGCATCGCAAATAAGACCGCAATGGCGAGTAAGAGTTGCCAATGGCTTTTCCAACCGGAATCTTCCGCACCATGATCGTGACCGTCATCGGCGGAATGAACGTCATCTTCATCACAGGCGCAACAGTTGTCTTTTTTGTTTATTCTGTTTGTCTTATTTTCAGGTGTACAGTCCTTTTTTTCTACCGCTTCATTTTTATCTTTTTCTATCATCTTTAATTTTTTTTGAAGCCGCAAAATCGAAAATTTTGTACCGTGTTGAAAGGTGTCGTATGACTTTCAGTGAAACATTTTATTGCTGTGAATCCTTCATTAAAGGCCGACTTCATATCTGCTTCCGAATATTGCTTTATTTCAAGGCCGCTACATTTTAGCGGTCCGGTTTCCGAAAACGTTCCCAACAGGAAATGACCGGTTTCTGAAACAGTTTCTGAAACTATCGATACATATTTTGAAATGCTTTTTTCTTCAGTAAGGAAATGGAATACAGCCCGGTCGTGCCAAAAATCAAATTTCATTTCCGGCTCGAATTCCGTAATATCTGACACGATCCACTGAACCTGATTGGCTTTTTCTCCCAATCTCGCTTTTGCTTTTTCAAGCGCTGCAGCAGAAATATCGAGAACCCAAATATTTTGATAGCCTTTTTCGAGTAATGCGTCCACGAGATTGCTGTCGCCACCGCCAACATCAATGATATTGGCAGTTTTTGACAAGTTCAATCCTTCGAGGTAATTTATAGTAGTTTTCGGATATTCCTGAAACCAACTGACTTCTTGCGGCCCCTTTGTGGTGTACACATTTTCCCAGTGTTCTTTATTTTCCATGATTGTAAAATTAAGCTTTAAAATTACTCTTCTTCTTCGCTGTTTTTCATTTTTGAAAGCAGTTCGTAGGCTCCGTTGGTAACGATCTTCCAATTTTTATAATCCGCGCCTTCATCAAAGATGAGTTCTGTATAATTCAATTCGCTCACGCCGGTTTTGACATTGACCAATTTATATTCGGTCGTTTTGCTGTCTGCTTTTTCAGCAGTATTCTGAACGAAAATATATTTGCTTCCCTGAAACTCGACAATGGCTTTTGACGGAACCGCTGCGACTTCTGTGCTGCCGCTTTCCACAAGCGCTTTCAGGTACATTCCCGGAAGCAGGCTCATGTCTTCCTTATCCAGTTTACAGTGAATCTGCACTGTCCTTTCTTTGCTGATTTCTTTTCCGATCAGGTCGACAGTCGCCAATCTTTCTTTGGTTTCATTGGCTAATGTAAAACGCACCTTTTGACCGATTTTGAGCTTAGGCACATCCTTTTCAAATACGGTCAATTCTGCGTGCAAATGCCCTGTATCTGCGATTTCGAAAAGCACCACTGTCGCGTCCGCATAAGCACCTATATTGGTTTTTACTTCGGTCACATAGCCATTAATCGGGGAATACAGCGGAATGACACTTTGGATGTTTCCTCTTTCAAGACTGGCAACGTTCACATTCATCAGTTGCAGTTTAGTCCGCAATCCCGAAACCCGCGCACGCATACTTTCATATTCCGATTTGGATTTTTGGAACGTTTTTAAGGCATTGACGTTTTCCCTTGATAACTCCAGCTGACGCTCGTAATCTTGCTTCAGGTAATTCAACTGGCTTTTCAAATCGATGTAATCTTGCTGCGGCTGCACATAATCAGGGTTTTGCATCATTGCAACCACTTGGCCTTTGCGGACTTTCATTCCCTGCAACATGTCGGTGCTTTTTACGAAGCCACCGAAAGGCGTTGAGATGGAAACCAGATTTTGCGGCGGCACATCAAGCATTCCGTTTACCTTGGTTGTTCCACTGAGTGCTTTTGATTCAATAGTGCCGATTTGAATATCAGCCGATTTAAATTGCTGAGGCGTAATTTCAACGACATCCGACTGTGCTTCCGGCACTTCCGCTTCTTTTGCAGGTGCTTCTTTTGCCTTATTGCCGCAGCTTGTTATGATTCCGAGTGAAATGAACAGGACAACGATTCTATATATTGATTTCATATTTATTATTTTATCTGATTAGTTTTTTCCTGAAAGGTATTCAAGATGGATGATGCTAAGATTGTATTGCAGGATGGCATTCAGGTTATTTTCCTGGATATTATTTGCCGTCCGTAAATTGAAAAGGTTTTCAGCATAGCTGATATCGCCGTTTCGATAAGCACTTTCACTTTTTGAAAGGATCAGGTTGGCATTGGGCAAGCCGGAACTTTTATAGTAGTCGAGACTTTTCTTGTTTTTCAGATATTCCTGAACTGCCTGCTCATATTGACCTTTCAGGTTAATCTTTTGGCTTTCGAGATTGCTGAGTGCAATTTCCTTGCTGATCGCTGCCGATTTTACTTTTGAATTGTACGACCCGAAGAATACAGGAATGGCTATTCCCGCCTGAAATCCCTGAAACCTGTTTCCAGAATCAGCCAGTTGCAAACCCGAAGCATTGAGTTGCGAACCGATCAAAGACTGGTTAAAATAGCCGAAGGTTAGATCAGGAAGCGCTTTGGATTTCTCAACCCTTTTCTGCTTGTCGGCAATTTCAACCTGCTGTTGTATGTAAGCTAAAATCGGATTGGCATTGATGGCATTGTTATCGCCAAGAGCATCAAAATCTTTTTGAGTGAAGTCCTTTTCAGAAATGGAAACATGTTCGTCGCTTCCTGACAATACCTGGAGCTGCGACAAATAGATTTCGATATTTGATTCGTCCTGGCTTAAAGTATTTCGGGTTTCATTCAATTGCGTTTCAGCGGTGCTTTGTTCGAGCAAGGTGCTTTCTCCGGTCTTGTATCGCAGCGTGGCAGATTTTGTGAATCCGGTGTAGATACTGTCCTGCTTTGAAAGCAAAGTTTTTCGGGCATACAGATATTGCAGATTGGCATAGGTTTGTTTGATCCGGTACACCAACTCATTTTTCGTGATTCCGGCTTTCAATTCGCTGCTCTTTACAAGTGCATTTCCCAAAGCCGCATTTGCAGAAAAAACAGTCGGAAACGGAATCGTTTGGGAAACCGCAAAATAATTGTCTTTTTTAACATAGCTGTTTATTTGACCAAACTGCCCCGAAACCTCAGTTTTCGGAATCTCCACAGCAGCCTTTTTCAACTGCTGCTGGTATTTGATATCCAATTGTGACGTGGTTATTTCCCTGTTATTTTTCAGGCCTTGCCCGATGGCTTCGCTTAGTGTCAATGGCTTTGTTTGTGCCTGAGCAAAACTGGCAGAAAACAAGAGCAGCACTACGACAATTGCCGGATTAGATTTCATCTTTTTTGTTTTAAAATTTTCAAACCATATATACAAAATAGGCAATACCAAAAGGGTTAGAAGTGTTGCCGTGAACAAGCCGCCGATTACGACGGTTGCCAAAGGCTTTTGTACTTCGCCACCGCTTCCGTGTGACAATGCCATTGGCAAAAAGCCCAGTGAAGCGACAAGTGCCGTCATGATAACCGGGCGTAAGCGCACAGAAGTTCCCTTAATCACAATTTGTTTCAGATCGGTCATTCCTTCTTTTTTGAGAGAATTAAACTCGGCGATCAATACGATTCCGTTTAGAACAGCGACACCAAATAGTGCAATAAACCCAACGCCTGCGGAAATACTGAAAGGCATTCCACGCACCCAAAGCGCAAAGATTCCGCCAATGGCTGAAAGCGGTATTGCTGTAAAGATTAATAAAGCCTGTTTTACCGAACCGAAAGCAAAGAACAGCAAAAGGAAAATTAACGTTAGCGAAACCGGAACTGCAATACTTAACCTTTCTTTGGCTGCCTGAAGATTCTCGAATGTTCCGCCGTAAGTAGGATAATAACCGGAATCAAATTTGACCTGTTTATCGATTTTCTGTTGAATTTCCGAAACGATGCTTTCCACATCACGACCCCGGACGTTAAAGCCAACAATAATTCTTCGTTTGGCATCGTCCCTTTGGATCTGATTCGGGCCTTCCTTATATTCTATTTCTGCGACTTGTTCCAAAGGAATCTGGTTGCCATTTGGAGCAGTGACAAATAGATTTTTAACATCATCGAGCGTTTGGCGATTTTCCTCACCCAAACGAACAACCAGATCAAATCGTTTTTCGCCTTCAAATACCAACCCTGCGGATTGACCTGCAAAACCAGAACGGATTGCTGTGTTTATATCTTCGACGTTCAGGCCGAACTGTGCAATCTTATCCCGATGAAAAGCAATTACAACCTGTGGCAATCCCGAAACCTCTTCAACGTAGACATCTTCAGCGCCTTCTATTTTGCGTGCGATGCCTCCGATTTGTTTGGCGTATTTGGTCAGCTTGTTTAAATCTTCTCCATATATTTTTATGGCGACGTCTTGCTTTACGCCTGAGATCAATTCGTTGAAACGCATCTGAATTGGCTGTTGAAATCCGAACGTAGTGCCTGCGATATTTTCTTCCAGTTTGGCTTGCATTTTTTCAGCAAGTTCAGAAGTGTTATCTGCGCTTGTCCATTCACTTTTATCTTTAAGAATAACCATTAAATCGCAGGCTTCAACAGGCATCGGATCGGTTGGAATTTCTGAAGAGCCTATTTTTCCGATTACTTCCTTGACTTCAGGGAAATTATCTTTTAATACTTTGGCTGCTTTTTGGGTTGCCTCAACAGTCTGCGACAAACTGCTTCCTGTCAGCACCCGTAATTCAACTGCAAAATCGCCTTCTTCAAGGGTTGGTATAAATTCTGCACCGAGATAGCTGAAAACAACAAAACTCAATACCAATAGGCCGCCAGCGATTCCAATAATAATTGCTTTCGATCTTAATGCAAAAGCAAGGAGTGGGGAATAATATTTTTGAACAGTATTGATAATCCTGTCTGAAATATTTGGCTTGTCAGAAATCTTTTTATTTAAGAATAATGCGCTCATTACCGGAACGTAGGTAAGCGACAGAATAAAAGCCCCTAAAATTGCAAAAGAAACGGTCTGCCCCATAGGTCTGAACATTTTTCCTTCTACACCCACGAGTGCCAATATCGGCAGATAAACGATAAGAATGACGATTTGCCCGAATGCGGCAGCACTCATCATTTTCCGCGCATTACTGATAACGCTTTTGTCCATCTGTTCCTGTGAGAGTTCCTGACCTTTGTGCTTGACGTACAGATAGTGCATCGTGGCTTCAATAATGATTACCGCACCATCGACAATCAATCCGAAATCAATTGCGCCGAGGCTCATCAAATTGCCATCGACACCAAAAAGATTCATCAGGCATATCGCAAAAAGCATGGCAAGCGGAATGACCGAGGCAACAATCAATCCTGCCCGGAAATTACCTAAGAGCAAGACCAAAACGAATATTACAATCAATGCGCCTTCCGCAAGGTTTTTGGAAACGGTTCCAATGGCGTTATCAACAAGTTTCGTCCTGTCGAGAAAAGGCTCAACTGTTACGCCTACAGGCAAAGTCTTTTCAATTTGAGCCATACGGGTTTTTACATTCCCGATTACTTTTGAAGCATTTGCTCCTTTAAGCATTAGCACGATTCCGCCTACGACCTCGCCTTCGTCATTTCTTGTCATTGCGCCATACCTCGTAGCTGCGCCGATTTTTACTTCTGCAACATTTCGGATCAGCACAGGGATGCTGTTGTCATTCGTCTTTACGACAATGTTTTCGATATCGTCAATACTTTTTATCAATCCTTCGCTGCGGATGAAGTAGGCATTTGGCTTTTTGTCGATGTAAGCGCCACCTGTATTTTGGTTATTCTTTTCAAGTGCCGTAAAAACATCGCTAATACTGATGTTCATGCTTCGCAATTTATCGGGATTGAGCGCAATTTCATACTGCTTCAGATATCCGCCAAAACTGCTTACGTCAGCGATTCCGGCAACGCCCAACAATTGCCTGCGCACTATCCAATCCTGGATGGTTCGAAGTTCAGTGGCATCATATTTCTTTTCGAAGCCTTTCTTGGTATGTATGACATATTGGTAAATTTCGCCTAAACCCGTTGAAACCGGAGCCATTTGAGGCAGTCCCATTCCGGGCGGAATCTGTTCGCTTGCTTCGTTCAGACGCTCGCTAACTTGCTGGCGCGCCCAATATACATCAACATTTTCCTTGAACACGACGGTTACAACAGACAAACCGAAACGGCTGAAAGAACGCACTTCTTCGATGTCTTTAATAGTCGACATTGTCTGCTCGACCGGGAAAGTTACAAAGCGTTCAATATCTTCCGCGCCATTGCTTGGCGAACTCGTTATAATTTGGACCTGATTGTTTGTGATATCAGGGACGGCATCTATTGGCAACTGCCTCACGGAGTAAATACCCCATGATATAAGGGCTAACACCATAAGTCCTATAACCAGTTTGTTCTTTACAGAGAACTGAATGATCTTGTTTAGCATAAATTTGTTTTAGTTAAATGACAAAAAGGGATTTATGGCTTGAAACCATAAGTAATTGCTTCGAGTGAATCGAAGCGAAAAGTGTCAATTAGCTAATTTTAGGCGGTTGCCAAATGGTATTCTGAAAGTTGGAGAATAACGTTGAAGTATATTGTGGTAGTTTTTTTTCCGCGAGCTGTGCTGTAAATATTTCTGTTGGCAAATATTCAATTGAATTGAAAAAACCGGGACTTTGACAGCAATTGCAAACGCAGAACGGAGAACACGCATCTGAATGTTCGCCGCTATGTGAATCGGCGCCAGTTTGTGTGATTCTTGCAGATTTATCCAAATGCACCTGACCGTCCGCACACGGAATGCACGACAAGAAGGTAAAAAGGGCTGCAAATAGGATACTCAGGAATTTCACGGTGGTAAAAATAGCAAATGTTTTTTGAAAACATCAACGTTTAAAGTGATTATTAACAAGACGTAGAAAAGCCTGTAGGATTCCGGCGAGTAAAACATTTCCTCTGTGTTTGTGACAATCTGATCCCAATTCGTTTTCTTTTAAATTGATTGTATCCCATAAACGGTAAGGCCATCATTATTTTAAACCGATAATATACAGATAGTTAAAAAAAAATTTATATTTGGGAAACTGATTGATTGAAAAAGTCTGTTTGAAATCGAAAGCCGGATATGAAAAAACCTCTTAAAAATAGATTTGGCGATTTCTTTAAATGCAGATTTGGATTATTGCCGGTAATGCTGCTTTTGTTGCTGTTCAGTATTCCTTTACACTTATACTCCCAAAAACAGGGTCAGGCTTATGTAGACTCGCTGCTTACCGCGCTTCCAAAAATCAAAAACGACACTTCCCGAATTGCCATTCTGAGCAAGGTTTCCTATGTTCTCAAAGACATCAATCCGGATGTAGGCCTGAAATATGGCGAACAGGCCTTGGCCCTATCACAAAAAATAAATTGGAAAAAAGGGATCGCCGACAGCGAGAACAGCCTCGGTGTAAATCACAGCCGCAAGTCGGATTATGATCTGGCGCGGGATTATTTCAAAAAGGCGCTCCAAATATTCGGGGAAACCAGAGATAAAAAAGGCATCGCTTCGATCACGGCAAGTATCGGGTGGATCTATTTTTTTGAAGGCAATGTTAAAATGACGCTCCAATTCCAACAGGAAGCGCTAAAGATCAGCAACGAAATTGGCGATAAACACGGAATTGCCGAAACCACATGCAATCTGGGATATGTCTATCTGGCAAAGTCAGATTTTACCAAAGCCCTCGATTATTCGCTAAAGGCCTTCAATAAATTTAAGGAAATCCGCGATAAAAACGGTATGGCTGAAGCCCTGAATTGCAATGGCAATATTTATTATACCCAGGGGAATTCCGCCAAGGCACTCGACTGTTACCTGAAAGCGCTCAAAATTAACAGGGAAATCGGCAATAAGCTAAGCATTTCAAACAATACCTCCAATATTGGCGCGTTGTATGGCGGATTGGGCAATTTTGACAAAGCGTTGCAGTATTTTTTTGAATCCCAGAAAGTAGCGGAAGAACTGGGCGATAAAACAAGTTGCGCCCTTGGGTTCAACAATATTGCAGATGCCTATCTCTCCAAAAAAGATTATCCGCAGGCGATTGCCTATTGCCTCAAATCGATAAAACTATACAATTCTATCGGAAGTGACGGCGAATTTCTTGTCAAAAGTACGCTCGGAAAAACTTATTTAGGAATAGCCCGGGACAAGGCTTCGGGTGCAAACAAGAAGCGCTGGACACAAAAAGCAATTGCTTATTTAAAAGAAACCAGCCATTACTATCTGGTCGGCAATCATTTGAATGAATTTCAGGATGATGCTAAATTACTTTCCGAAGCTTATGAGTTCAATGGCGATTATAGCAAAGCTTTGGCTACTTTTAAAGAACACGCCGAATACAAAGACAGTATTTTTAATAAGGAGAAAACGCAGGAATTCACGCGTAAGGAGCTCGATTTTGAATATGCCAAAAAACAGGATTCCCTCAAACTGGTGCAGCAGCGCAAAGATGCCATTGCAGGCTTCGAACTCAAACGCCAGAAGAATATGCGCAATGCATGGATTGGCGGCGCGATCCTTCTGCTTCTTGTCGCTTTGGGCGCGGGTTTCGCTTACCGTCTTAAACGCAGGGACAACCTGGTGATTTCTAAAGAGAAAGAACGCTCCGAAAAACTCTTGCTCAATATACTTTCCGAAGAGATTGCCGAAGAGCTCAAGAATAACGGCCGCTCCGAAGCCAGGCAGTACAATGAAGTCAGCGTCTTATTTACGGATTTCGTCAATTTCACGCAAATCTCAGAATTGCTCACTCCAAAAGAACTGGTAAAGGAACTGCACGAATGCTTCACCGCTTTCGATGGGATAATGGAGCGCAACGGGCTCGAAAAAATCAAGACCATTGGCGATGCTTACATGGCGGTTTGCGGGCTTCCGCTGGAAAATCGGGAACACGCAAAGC
>DATHGE010000256.1:0-3368 GCA_035317805.1 Flavobacterium sp.
CCAATACTGAACAACCACGCCGATGTGGTTTACGGAAGCCGTTTCATGGGTGGAAACCCACACCGCATCTTGTTTTTCTGGCATACGATTGGGAATAAATTCCTGACTTTCCTGAGCAATATGATGAACAATTTCAACCTGACCGATATGGAAACCTGCTACAAGATGTTTCGCGCAGACATTATCAAAGGCATCACTTTCCGCGAAAACAGGTTTGGCTTTGAGCCGGAAGTAACCGCCAAGATTTCCAAAATCAAAGGCATCCGGTTGTATGAGGTAGGCATCAGTTATTATGGAAGAACTTTCGAGGAAGGAAAAAAAATCAGCTGGAAAGATGGATTCAAAGCGATCTACTGCATCTTCAGATACGCATAAATTCCTGCTTGCGATTGTTCTTTGCGGAATAATCCTCAGGTTTGTGCAGCAATTCATTTATCCTGTCTTCAATGTCGACGAGGTGGAACTCGGCAGGAATATCACCGACCGGAATTTTGCGCAACTGCTGTTTCCGTTGCAATCGTACCAAAGCTGTCCGCCTTTATATTTGCTGTTGCAGAAAACAATCATTACAATTTTTCCGGTTCCGGTTTGGGTCGGACTCAAGCTGTTCAGCTTCCTCATCTCAATCGTGACCTCGCTGCTGTTTTACAGAATCGTAGTGAGAAATTATACTTTTTTAGTGGCCGTCATGCTGATGGTCATGTTTACTTTCAATCCGTTTATCGCTTATAATATGCTCACGCTTAAGCAGTATTCTATCGATTTGTTTGGGATTCTGCTGCTGGTTAATTTCTACAGGAATCTTTCATTCCAAAAACACATCGCGCTGTTTTTTATGGTTTGGTGCTTATTTTCAAACGCGGGACTTTTCGGTTGTGCGGGCTATTTGCTGTATTTGTTCACTTTGGAAAAAGACCGTTTCCGGATTTCGGTTTTATGGCATTTCATTCGCAAAAACATATTGACATTCCTTGCGCCTTTGCCTTACCTTATTTATTTCCATTGGTTTATGCAGCAGGAAGGCGCGCTGGAGCTCAAGGCTTTTATGCAGGAATACTGGGCAACTTCATTCATTCCGCTCAATGCAGGAATTTTCAAATACACCTTTTATCTCATCCATAGTTTTTGTGTGTTCCTTTTGGATGCTGTCCTGCCCGTAGGGGCTTTGCTGCTGGGGATTTTTGTATACGGATGCTACTGCTATCTGACAAAAAAAGCAGAAATCAAGAAAGGAATCTCCCTGCTTTTATTCATTATAGCAATCCATCTTGTTCTGAATCTGATTCATCTGTATCCAATTTCAGACCGCCTGTTCCTGTATATGGCGCCATTTTTCTTATTCGTTTTGGGATTGGGATTACAGGAAATCATTGGATTTAAGTTTGGGAAAATAATACTTTCGTTATTGATCCTGGCGACAATTACTTCATACGCCTTTTATTCGGTCGAAAGGGATAATAATGTGGTTTCGGTTTACCGGAATCTGACGAAAATTGAAGGTCTTCACTCAATTTATGCTTCTGAGAAAGCGATTTTCAAAATATCGGCTTTTGATGATCTGACAGAAAATTATTTCGCCCCAAAACAACCATTGCAGCTCATCCCGATTGATGCGAAACTTGACAAGGCGGATTATCTCGTTACCCGGATCACCCACAAATTTGGCCCGGATAAGATTTCTGATGAAGTTCCGGAAATTACAAAGTTGATCCACGAAAAAAAGATCATACTGCATTTCAAAACCGACGGCTATAACATCTATAAAGTCAATAAATAGTATTTGCTTTTAGGAATGCGCCAGCAAATATTCTTCTTTGGTCATTTCGTACCAGGCCACGTCTTCCTCTTTATACTTGAAAAGATTAAGGAACCTGAATCCGAGTTTTTCAATCACATTGCGTGAACCCGCATTGCCTATATCAGCGCAGATACAGATGGTTTCCAGTTTCATTTCATTGAATCCGAAATCAAGGAAAGCCTTCGCCGATTCGGTCGCATAGCCTTTGCCCCAGTGCTTTTGTATGAACCGGTAACCGAGGTCGTAAAACTCTTCGCGCTCATTCCTGTTGCGTTCCAGTTTCAACCCGGACCAGCCGATGAATTCGTTGGTTTCTTTCAGGATCACCGCCCAACGGCCAATCCCGTTATCGGTGTATTGTTTGCGGATATTGGCGATCATTTCGCGGCTTTGTGCAATATCGGTCAGCGGATTGTTGCCCAGATAGCGGTGCACTTCGGGATCGGAATCGAGTTCAAACATGCCCGCAGCATCGGTCGGAAGCAATTCGCGCATCAGCAGCCTTTCGGTTTCAATGGCGGTTTTCATAACTTATTTTTGCTAAATACTCATCCTGAATTCTTCGATAATCGGACTGGCTTTCCCGTAATATACTTCTTGTATGAAAAGCTCCACGGCAAGATCGGAATTCCCGAATCCGCCAAGCCGGGCCGACTGGATGTTGTCTTTTGCAACGACATCGATTCCGATCGCCTCAATTTTTTCCTTCAATGCCATGGCGAGTATTTCGCTTCCCGAAAATATTTTCATCAGTCCCATTTGTCTTATTTTTTAATTAATTTTTCATTTTTTACAGCGATCGAATCAAGGATAACTTTCAATTTTAAAAGGTATTCCTGATTGTCGTTCATACCACCATGTCCCTGCCCTTCGAGCTTAAAAAAACGATCCGAGGGTTTTAAAAGTTTGCTCAGCCTCACCGAATTCTCAAACGGAATCACCTGGTCTGCATTGCCATGGAAAATAAAAACCGGCGCTTTTATCCTCTGAATAAAGTCATGCGTCTCAAAACTGAATTTTTTGATGAAATCAGGAACAAGTGGCATCCTCGAATCGGCCAATTCCGTCAGGCTGAAATAAGGTGCCTGCAAAACCAATGCGGCCGGTTTGTTTTCGGAAGCCAGGAAAGCTGCCGGCCCGGTTCCGATTGAATAGCCGATTATGACAATCTGTCTTTCCTCATAACGATTCCCCATCATTTTATAAGCGGCCGAAATGTCTTTGTAAAATTGCACCTCATTCTCAATCTCGCCTTCGCTTTTTCCAAAACCGCGGTAATCGAGGATAAAGACATCGTAACCCAAAGACGTGTACTTTGTCGCAATATCGCCCCAGGTATCCAAAGCACCAGCGTTTCCGTGAAGGTAAAAAACGAGCCCTTTCGGATTTTCGGCTTTAAAAAGCAATCCATGCAGTTTTTTATTGTCGAATGACGGAATGCTGATTTCCTCAAATTTTTGCTGATAATTAAACTTGTAATTATTGGGCAATTTCGTCGCCTGAAAAATCATATCCGCCTGGTTGAAATAGATATACGAAAGGAACACCAGGTACAAAACCCCGAAAAAGC
>DATHGE010000257.1:0-4539 GCA_035317805.1 Flavobacterium sp.
GTCGTATCTGGCGGCGTTGTCGGTGTTGTGTCTGGTGGCGTTGTTGGTGTTCCTGCTACACCACCGGTGATGGTAACCGTCTGGTTGAGATTGTTGTATCCTTTGATTTCATCCCAAAGTCCGGTATTGGCACATTTGATCGAATAGACCGGATTTGTACCCAGCTGCAAATCAGGAATATTGAGGTATAATTGATATGTCCCATTAGGCAAACTGGTCAGGCTCTGTGTGAGTCTCGTTTGCACACCGGCCTGCCACAATCTTACGTTTGTTGCAATTGCCAAAGGGATTTCGGTACCCGTAGTGGTATTTTTACAAACTACATACGCTTTGCGGTCGTTGATCACATTCCCAAAACCAACATTCTGAAGGTTGATAGTGAGAACATTGCTCGCAATCGACGAGTTCTGCAGTTCAAAACGATAGCCCAGCCTTCTCTTTACTTCATCTAAACAGCCATTCGACTGCCAGTTCATGGTAACATCCTGGTTGTAATCGGAATTGAGGTAATTGAAATGGAACCGGTTCATCGTGCTCACCGCATTGGCACAGGCCGAATACGAAGTCAGGCTGCAGGTTTCCCCGCCGTCAAAAGTATATTTGCTCTGGTTTTCGAGATAGGTATAATCGGTCGTAGCGTTGATATAGGTTCCGTAGTCATCTGAACTCGACAGGAAGCAGTCGTTATGCGCCGCCACACGTGACAGTATGCTGCCATTGTAGGCAGTAGCAGTTGTTACTGTTCCGGTTCCTGCAACCTGGCGCTGAATGACTGGTGTCCGGAAGGCCACCATACGGTGCGGTGCGAGTTCCATGATTTTGGTACCTACGGCAAGACGATCGGCTTTGTTTTGTGTCGTCAGGTTGTCTTTCCCAAAATTATCGGAATCATACCATTCGCCGTAATTTCCGATGAAACCGGCTTCCACAGAAGAAATGACATCTTCATTGGCGGCCAGAATCGGCTTGAGCTGTTCGATATGTGCAAGGATTTGTGCTTTGCTTGCGTCGGTCCCGTCAGTATTCGTGTAGTTGAAACGAACGATGGCTTTCACGCCTGCAGCCCTTAAGGCGGTAAAATCGGCCTGCATTTTTGTGAGGTAGGTTTGTGCGATGACACCCGTTTTATAAGCATCCAATCTGAATTCACGCCAGATTAGCGTTACTTTTTCGTTCTTCCTGAAATTGGTAAGTTCGGTTTGGCTCAGCGCACTATAGCCGCTGGCTCCTGATGATCGGTAATGGTAGAATCCCCGTTCCGGATTGGCAAAAATTTCTGTACTTGCAGTGTAATTCTGCGTTTGCGATTGCGCGGCTAAACCCCATAGGAGTAGCATCATGAAGTAATTTTTCATAATCATTAGTAGGTTAAGAATTTGGACTAATTTTTAAAAGTTTGTGGCATAGTCTGTAAACCTATTGGGGATTCGGTTTGAACAGGGGAGCAATTTATACGATTAAAGGTATAAATAATCGCCAAAAGGTAAATAATCGACAAACTACACGAAAAAGGTCCTTTTAGTAGGAATAAATTGAGTATACGTACGTTTTTCCTACATATCGCACTTACAGTTTCTTTTTTAAATGTGGGAATTTTAGGTCAGTTGGCGTGAATTTTTTGTTAAAAGAAATGCCAAAAAGTTACAGTTAAGAAGAAACCTGATTTTTTTATACGCATTTGGAAGACTGAAGGCGAGGGTTCTAGGGAGAAAAATTTCAAAAGTTTCCTTAAGACAGATAGTGCGTTTTGACAATGTTGCATCTATTCGGGTCTTAAGAGGTATATTTATTGAAATCCATATAAACTGAACATAAACAAGAATACAGCTCATAACCAGACGCGATTTGGTATTTCTATCATCGCTCTTGTGTTTTTCCTTCGCAAAATCTTTTTATATTAGCAGAAAGAAGTATGTCACAAACCCCGTAAATCGCGGTCTGGTTCCGGAACGTTGTGCGATATTTTGGCGAAATGAAACAAAATAAGAAATAGAAAAAATGGAAAAAGAGAAAGTATTAAATTTTCTGGATAAATATGGATACAATTATTCCGAAAAAAACAATTCAATATTTGTAAAGTTGGAACTTGCCCAGCAAGTGAAAATTGAATTTAAAGAACCCAATAAAATAATTATCGAAGACAAACTTGTTGGCTGGAATTTCTTAACCGGAATGATTGAAATGAGCTTGAAAAATGCTTTGATATATAATTTTATCGGAACAATAATTTTCGGAGCTCTGTGTGCGTATTCTGAAAATAAAGAAAATGGGATCAATTTGATTTCAATGTTTTTGGTTTTTATAACTTGGATTATTTTATTCTCAGGGTTTTACATTGTAAAATTTGAAAGTTTCAAAAATCAAATAATAAATTGGACAAAACAATAACAAAAAAAAAGAACGCACCGAAAATACCACACAAACAAACTGAATTAATGGATAAACCGCAATACATCGTGCGAAATGCCAGGCCGGATGAATATATAGAAGTAGCGATATGCAATATTATGGTTCCGGAGGGATTGCTACCCAAGCGCAAAATGCTTCGGGATTTAGATTGTTGGCTGTGGATCTTTTGGCCAGAGGTTATGGTATCGGAAAGCTTCTGACCAATGAATGTATCAAAAAAGCCAAAGACAAAAAGCATGGCCAGTTAATTATCCATAGTACAAAATCAATGCAGACTGCCTGGAAAATGTATGAGAATCTGGGTTTTAAAAGATCAGAAGATTTGGATTTTATACAAGGTGAACTTCCTGTTTTTGGATTTAGGTTGTTTTTATAAAATTTTAGGCTGCACTGGCTATAACAAGGCAAAAAAAACTCCCGGTTTCCCGGGAGTTTTTTTATAAATATTCAAGATTTAAGCCTTCCCGGCCGCAATCAAATTCAATGCGCTTCCCGCTACAAACCAGCCCACTTGGCCTTCATTATAGGTATGATTGGCAATAATGACATCGGTCGTCCCGTCAGCATGCACAAACTCTAAAGTCAGCGGCACACCCGGCGCAAAAGAAGTCAGGTTGGTGAAGTTGATCGTGTCGTCTTCCTTAATCTTATCATAGTCCGCTTCATTGGCAAATGTCAACGCCAGCATTCCCTGTTTCTTCAAATTCGTTTCATGGATACGCGCAAACGATTTTACCAATACCGCTTTTACGCCAAGGAAACGTGGCTCCATCGCCGCATGTTCGCGTGAAGAGCCTTCGCCATAATTGTGGTCGCCCACAACAACAGAAGGAATTCCGGCCGCTTTATAGGCACGCGCCACTGCAGGAACGGCATCATAAGCGCCGGTCAGTTGGTTTTTTACAGAATTTGCCTTTTGATTGAATGCGTTGATCGCACCAATCAGCATATTGTTTGAAATGTTATCGAGGTGTCCGCGGAAACGCAGCCATGGTCCCGCCATCGAGATGTGGTCGGTGGTGCATTTTCCAAAAGCCTTGATCAGCAATTTGGCTCCCATGATATTCTTTTCGTCCCAAGGTAAGAATGGCGCCAATAGCTGCAGCCTTTCCGAAGTCGGGCTCACAACCACCTGAATCCCCGAACCGTCGGCGGCCGGTGCCTGGAAACCTGCGTCATCCACGGCAAATCCTCTTGGTGGCAATTCGTTTCCGGTTGGCTCGTCGAGCATCACTTCTTCCCCATCTTCGTTGATGAGTTTATCAGTCAATGGATTGAAAGACAAATCCCCGGCTATCGCCAAAGCAGTCACCAATTCAGGCGAGCCTACAAAAGCTAAAGTGTTCGGGTTACCGTCGGCGCGTTTGGAGAAATTGCGGTTGAACGAGTGGACGATGGTATTCCTTTCCTCTTTTTCGGCGCCTTCCCTGTCCCACATTCCGATACACGGACCGCAGGCATTGGCAAAAACGGTCGCGCCGATTTTATCGAAAGTATCGATGAAGCCGTCGCGCTCTATAGTATATCTCACGAGTTCCGAACCCGGAGTGATCGTAAAGTGTGATTTTGTTTTCAGGTTTTTTTCACTTACCTGTTTGGCAAGAGAAGCTGCACGTGAAATATCTTCATATGAAGAGTTCGTGCATGATCCGATCAGTCCGTACTGGATTTTCAAAGGCCAGTCGTTTTTGATCGCCTCTTCTTTCATTTTGGAAATCGGCGTGGCCAGATCCGGTGTGAAAGGCCCGTTCAGGTAAGGCTCCAATTCCGTCAGGTTGATTTCGATCACCTGGTCGAAATATTGTTCCGGATTGGCATAAACTTCAGCATCTCCGGTTAAATAAGCTTTGATTTTGTTGGCTTCATCAGCGATATCGGCACGATCGGTCGAACGCAGGTAACGGTCCATCGAATCGTCGTAACCGAAAGTCGAAGTCGTCGCCCCGATTTCAGCACCCATATTACAGATGGTTCCTTTTCCGGTGCATGACATCGAAGTTGCGCCTTCACCGAAATATTCAACAATAGCTCCGGTTCCGCCCTTTACGGTCAGGATTCCGGCCACTTTTAAGATCACATCTTTTGGGGCTGTCCATCCCGAAAGTTTTCCGGTGAGGTGCACGCCAATCA
>DATHGE010000258.1:0-3302 GCA_035317805.1 Flavobacterium sp.
CCCTTTGATGTTGCCGGTGATGTGCAGGTTTTTTTCAGATTCTTTCTTGCCACAGCTCACAACCAAAAGCACAGCAAATAACGCAATTATCGGATATTTCATGAAATATAATTTTTAACTTCGTTCCGTTCGGCCACTTTGGCCCCGGGTCGGCAAAATAATAAAAAAATCCCCAATCTGTCACGCAAATCGGGGATTTAAAAAATGTTTATTTTCGGATTATCCTTTAAGCCAGGCGAGTTTGAGTTTTTCTTTACCCTTGTCGGTAGCCTCATAGGTTTTAGCGTCTTCGTAAGGCAGTTTCACTTTGCCGTCGAGCGTCATTTCTTTACCGTCGCGTTTGATCTTTACCGTAATCGCATCGTCTTCTTTCCAACTTTGGCTTCCCATGATCATGTCGTAGATGTTGTCGAGATTATAGGCTGTTTTGTTGACTTCGAGAATGGTATCGCCGCCTTTCAGTCCGAGTGCTGCATAAAAAGCAGGCAGTTCGATTTGCGGCAGCACCATGATTTCTTTCGTATTCGGATTCACCGTGATGTACGGCATCTGTCCTTTTAAGAAAACATTTCCTGGCACTTTGGTCGATTTTTGGGTTACGCCCATCTTTGCGAAATAAGTGTCATACGGAATAGGCGTCGGTCCGGCAACATACGTATTGAGGAATTCGCCCACTTCCGGATAGGTCAATTCTGTGATTTTTGCAAACAGTTCATCGTCATTAAAAGGTTTGGTCGGACCGAAAGCCACAGCTAATTTCTGCATCAGGTCGAGGATTCCCCTTTCGCCATTGCTTTTCTCACGGATGATTATATCGATGCACATCCCGATCAGCGCGCCTTTTTCATACACGTTCAGGTATTGTTCCTTGTAAGGTTTCACCAAAACGTTCGCGCTCATTTTCGTAAACGGCATGGTGTCGTCGAGGTTTGCCGCGTTCGCGATTTTTCCCGCCATACGGGTATAAAATTCGTCTTCGGTAATCAGTCCCTGGTTCACCTGGAACAGGTTGGCAAAATATTCGGTCACGCCTTCATACATCCAAAGGTGCTCCGACATTTTAGGGGCGTTGTAATCAAAGAACTGGATTTCTTTGGAATGGATGCTCAGCGGCGTCACGATATGGAAAAATTCATGCGAAACCACGTCTTTAAGCTGCTCAGCCAATTGGTCTGCTGGCATCGCTTCGGGCATTACGACAGTTGTTGCGGTTGGATGTTCCAAAGCCCCAAAACCGGTCGCGTCTTTCCCATTCACATCCGACAGGTAAATCAATACGCTGTATTTCTTGGTCGAGTTGAATTTGCCGAGGAAATTTTTCTGCGCCGTCATCATTTTCTTCATGTCGGGCGTAATCGTTTCGGCTTTGATAAGTCCAGTAGGCGAATAAACGGCGATCAGGATTTCCATTCCGTTCACGTTAAAAGTCGTATAATCGGGTTTGGAATACATCACCGGATTCTCTACCAATTCCGCATAACGCGAAACGGTAAACGCATCCTTCGATTTGCTCGTATCGGTATCGGTCATCGAGGTTGCGCCCCACAAAGTTTCCGGATGTTCAACAGTTAATGTATAAGGAACGGTCATCAGGTTGTCAAAATAGCCTACGAAACCGTGCATGTTGAGCATGAAATTCTTGCCTTCAAGGATATTGGTTCCCGCAGGCGAAAAGATATTGGTCCCGTCGAATCCGTGGCCGCCTTCTTCGGTATCATAAGTGTCATTGACCCAATAGGTGATTTTGGAAAGTTTCTTTGCGTTTTTGATGGTCCATGAATTGTCGTCCATTTTGGCTGCCGAAAGCGGATTCCCTTTGGCATCGAACGCTTTAAGGTTGTCGACATATTTTCCGTAATCGTCTTCAGAATAAGTCCCGGGAACGATTTTCGGGATGTGATAAGAAATCTCGTCGGCCTTGATTTTCGGCGGCGTAACGGTTACCATCACTTTGTCTTCCTTCACAACATTGAGGTCGATATCTACACGGACTTCCTCCGGTTTGGATTGCGCATTTGCTTTAAAACTCCATAGGGAAACCGCCAATGCAAGCGTAAGGACTATTTTTTTCATTATGTTTTTAAATTTTAAAAATAAGTATGCGAATGTATTAAATAGTTACAATTTGCCGCAGCTTTTTAATAACGGATTAACATTAAGCGTAAAATCAAGGCCTGCGGAAACCAATTGCAATAAAAAAACTCCTGCGTTTACAGGAGTTGGTGTATTAGTCTATTTTGTTCTTGATGTAATATTTCCCGTCGAGCTCTTCATCAAAATCATCGATTTTGGGTGGTTTGGGCTTCGGCTTGCTGGCCATCGCTTTTTTCTTCCACAGCTCGAATTTATCGGCGGTGAGCTTTTTCTTCATGATTTCGAGCACTTCCTTTTCAGCAAATCCGAATTCTTTCTTTATAATCTCAAAAGGATTCCTTTCTTCTAAAGCCAATGTAATGAGCCTTTCATTCTGTTCCCAGGTCAGCTCGATGCGTTTATTCTTTTTCATTCTTGAAAATTAATTCAGGTAGGTTTTTGGTTATAAGGATAAATTCTTAACCAATATTAAGAAAAAAAATAATCACTTTTTCAGTGCCGTTAAGATTTTTTTAATGAATTTCATTTTCCGAAGGCTTCCGCTTTTTCTGAAACGGAATCTGCAGCAGGTTTTTGAGATTGTTATTTTCCTCCGGTTTCATATGCGTATCCACGCCATAAATGATCTTGTCCTTGTCCAAAATCGTAAAAGTCCCGAAAATCCGATCCCAGATCGAGAAGATATTCCCATAATTGCTGTCGGTATGCGGCAACATATAATGGTGGTGCACCTTATGCATATCGGGAGAAACGATTACATAGCTCAGGGTTTTGTCGAGTTTTTTCGGGATGGAGACGTTCGCATGGTTGAATTGCGAAAACACGACCGACAGCGACTGGTAAAGAAAAACGAGCCACATCGGGCTGCCGACAATCAGAACGCCCAGAATTGTAAACACAAACCGGATGACGCTTTCCCCGGGATGGTGGCGGTTTGCCGAAGTCGTATCGACCCATGTATCGGTATGGTGAATCAGGTGGAAACGCCACATCCAACTCGTCTTGTGCTGCACATAATGGGCGAGGTAAGCACTAATCAGATCCAGGAGCAATAATCCTAAAATCGCATAAATCCAGATGTTCATTTCGGGTAACCATTGCAAAATCCCGAATCCGTTCTTCGCCGCCCAGTCTGCCGTACGCAACAGCAAAAAGGCCATTACAAAATTGACCACAATCGTCGTCAGCGTAAAAAAGATATTGATTCC
>DATHGE010000259.1:0-9197 GCA_035317805.1 Flavobacterium sp.
AACCGATTCGGGTGAAACGTCGCTCAAGCTCGAAAAGATCGACATCCGCGACAGCCATCTGGTCTACAGCGACCAATCGGCCAAAATGCTGATCGATGCCAAAGGATTCAATTACGTCGGGAAAGGCGATCTGGATAAAGCAGTTTTCGACATTTATACCGAAGCCAAAATCGATTCGCTCGACTTCACTTTCAACAATGAAACCTATCTCAAAAATAAGAATGTCAAGGCCGACCTGATCACCAAAATCAACACGAACTCGCTGGCATTCATTTTCGAGCAGAACAATCTTAAAATCAATAAGCTTCCTGTAGAATTTACCGGAAAATTCGATTTTCTCGAAAATGGCTACGACATCGATTTTAAAATTGCCTCCAACGACAGCAAACTCAACGACTTCTTTACCGCGCTGCCGCCGCAATATATTGCCTGGCTCGAAAAAACCAAAGTTGCAGGAAACACCGATATTCTACTGACGCTGAAAGGAAAATACATCGCCTCCGAAAATAAAAAACCCGATTTGACTTTCAATATGAAAATCCGCGAAGGCGAAATCGAATATAAAAACGCACCTTTTCCGGTTTCGAATATCTATATGAATTTCCGGACGATGCTTCCGAAACTTGATACGGCCGGACTTAAAGTCGACGTCGATTCGATTTTCTTTAATGTAGGAAAAGATTATTTCAAGGCAATTGTCAAATCAAGCGGAATCAGGAATCCGACCGTAGAAGCCAGAATCAGGGCATCGATGGATTTGCAGAAAATGGACAAGGCATTCGGATTTGAGAATATGGACCTCAAAGGAATGCTCAAAATCGACATCAATGTCAAAGGGAAATACGACAAGGCCAACAGTATTTTTCCGGTAACCAAAGGCAGTTTCTCGCTCACAAACGGTTTTGTAAAAACGCAATATTATCCGAATGCGATTGAAAACATCAATGTGAATGCCGCACTGTCCAACGGAAATGGCGCTTTCGCGGATACGAAAATCAGCATTGATCCGGCGTCATTTGTATTTGAAGGCAAGCCGTTCCACCTTAAAGCGAGTTTCGACAATTTCGAAGATGTCGCATACGATATCAAGGCCAAAGGCGAAATAGATGTGGCGAAAGTCTACAAAGTCTTTTCCCAAAAAGGACTGGATTTGCAAGGTTATATCAAAGCCGATGTCGCTTTCAAAGGAAAACAAAGTGACGCAACAAACGGAAATTATAACAAGCTCCAAAACAGCGGAACATTGGCATTGCGCAACATCAGGACAACTTCCGAATATTTTCCGAAACCGTTTGTGATCCGGGAAGGGCTGTTTACTTTCCGTCAGGACAAAATGGATTTCAATAATTTCCTCGCGGCTTACGGACAATCCGATTTCAGGATGAACGGGCATTTGCAGAATGTGATCAATTATATGCTTTCCGAAAAGGAAATCCTAAAAGGAAACTTTACGCTCGACGCGGATTACATCAATGTGGACGAATTCATGTCGGCTCCCAAAACCGTTGCGGAAACCCGGAAAGATTCGATCGCGGCCGCTTCGGCAAAACCAACCGGAGTGATTATCATTCCGTCCAATCTCGACATCCAGTTTACGGCGAATGCGCAAAAGGTGAACTTTGACGGACTCGATATCCGGAAGGCAAAAGGAAATCTGGCGGTGAATCAGGGCAGGCTGACTTTAAAGAATACGGGTTTTGACCTGATTGGGACCAACGTGCTTTTCGAGGCTGCTTATCAAAACGAAACCACCAAAACTGCTGATTTCAACTTTAAGATTCTCGCTAAGGATTTCGACATCAAACGCGCTTATAACGAAGTGAAAATGTTTCGCGAAATGGCTTCTGCAGCCGAAAATGCGGAAGGAATTATTTCACTGGGTTATAAAGTCAGTGGGAAACTCGATGGAAATATGCAGCCGATTTATCCTTCGCTTGTTGGCGGCGGTGTACTTTCGGTTAAGAATGTCAAGGTCAAAGGCTTTAAGATGTTCGGCGCCGTGAGTAAGGAAACAGGTACGGACGCGATCAAAAACCCGGATGTTTCCAAAGTCGACATCAATACTTCGATCAAAAGCAATATCATCACGATCCAGAGATTCAAGTTTAAGGTTGCCGGTTTCCGTCCACGGATTGAAGGCGCGACCAGTTTCGATGGCGCGCTCAATATCAAGATGCGATTGGGATTGCCGCCTTTGGGAATCATCGGGATTCCGCTGACGATTACGGGAACGAAAGACAATCCGAAAGTGAAAATCGGCCGCAAGACGGAAGATTTGCAGGAAACGGAATACAAGGCGCCTGAAACCCCGAAACCCGAAACCAATACTGACGTTCCGGGAAGCGTCGCTAAATAAAAATCTTCTTCAGGCCTTCGGCGATGCTTCTCCAGAAGAAGTTGTAGAATGATTTCTCGGGAATCCTTTCGAGTTCGACCTTAGTGCCTTTAACCTGTCCTTTGGTGTCGTTTTTTACGAACAGATTGCCAACGGCCGTGAGGAATTTGTTTTTCTTTTCGCGGTTGTTCTTTTGGTAAAAGGTCACCTTAAAATCGTCATATTTGATGGCGAATTCCCCGTGCGCCTTGGCGTCATTTCCGGTAAAATTAAAATAGACTTCGTTGAGCGTCCCTTCGGTTGTGGCGTTGATGTAAGGTTTGGAGAACGCGGCGATTTTTTTGGAATCGAAATCCATGATGCTGCCCCTGATGTTGAAACCGTCGGTTTTGTCCATGACGTTGAGCTTCCAGTCGACTTTCATCGGCGACGTATCCATAAATCTACAGCTGATGTGTATTTTCAGGTCGGGCAATTTTTTCTTTTGGAAACCGCTGCGGATATTAACCGCCGTGAGGTCGAATTTATTAAAGACCAATTTCCCGGAGCCTTTATAAAAATCCTTTTCCTCTTCATAAGCCAACAGCGAATGGCGCACTTTGAGCGTATCGACTTTCATATTGAAATCGAGATCGCGCAATAATTTGTTGTACAGGTATTTTTTGCTGAGATCGTCTTCGGGCAGCTTGTTGCGGTAAATATCTGCAGAGACGCCGTCGAGATTGACCGAATTTGCATTGGCAAACAAAACTTCCGAATCAAAGCCCCAGTCGAGATTTTTGATGTGGATGTCCTTGGCGGAAATGACGAACAAATCCTTCTCTTTCGGGATTTTCTTTACGAATTCACGCCGCGTATATTCGGGAATCATCTTAAAGGTACTGATTTGAAGATCCGATTTTGTAGCGGTGATTTTTTGCGTGGTGAAATGATAAAATTCATTGGCGCGGTAGTACAGGCTGTCGCATTTCACGCTGTATTTTTCAAAAGTGAACGGGATTTTTCGACCCAGCGTCTCATCGTCAACCGCGATGCCGTCGAGCCGGATGTTGATGTTGCTGATGCTCAGGATGGCCTTTTTGGTTTTGACATAAACGATTTTGATATCGCCATTATAAAGGTAGATGTCCTTCACGGAAATGACTTTCTCAAACGGCGCAACAACGGCATTCCGGATGTTTTTAGGGTTTACCGTCTTGTCGGATTTCTTGTAGAGAATGACTTCGGGTTTGATGATCGTGATGCTGTGGGCCTTGATGCGGTCGCTGAAAAGAACGCTCCAGATTTTGAAATCCTTCACTTCGATTGAGTTGACCTTGGCGTAGATTCCCGATTTCAGCGTGCTGTCCTCCACGGCCGTTTTTGGCAAAATGACAATGCCTTCGGCTTTGATATAGCCGTCGATCAAAGAATAATTGAGGTTTTTATAGGTAATGGAATAAGGCGATTTGTTTTTCTCACCGATTATTTTCGGAAGCTGGTATTTGATCCAGAAGTTGACGCTAACGCTTAACAGCAATGCAATTATAATAAATACTAATATCCCGATTCCTGCTTTGTGCGTCCATTTCATCCTTTAGGTTCTGAAGTTATCCGAAAGGCGAAGTTATTGATTTAGGCGCATTTACCCTTTACAAGAAATCCATATTAGGTTATGTCATTATTGGAATGCATGACTTTCGTTATTGAAAACTGCATAAAACGAAAAACCCGAATATTGCTATTCGGGTTTCAGTGGTACCTCCAGGGATCGAACCAGGGACACATGGATTTTCAGTCCATTGCTCTACCATCTGAGCTAAGGTACCGTTGCTTTCGCGGCTGCAAATATAGGATGATTTTTAATTTATCCAAAACAATTATTAAAAAAAATCAATTCGTAACTTCGCAGCCTCAAACCATTGCCCATGCTTTTAGCCATTGATGTCGGGAATACCAGAATCAAGTATGCTGTCTTTGAACGCAATACCCTTTTGGAATCTTCTTTTTTCCTCAAATCGGAACTGCTGCCGAACACCGAAAAGATTTTAAAACAGCATCCCGAAATCACCGATTTGATTGTCGCTTCTGTAGGAAATGTCGAAAAGGAAGCTTTCCTGAAGTATGAAAAAGACATCCGGATTCACTTCATCAGCCATTCCGACAAATTCCCGTTTGCCAACCGCTACGCCACGCCAACAACGCTCGGCATAGACCGGATGGTGCTCGCCACAGGAGCCGTTTTGCAATTCCCGAAACAGAATCGGCTTGTCATCGATGCCGGAACCTGCATCACTTACGACTTTATCGATTCGGAAGACAATTACTGGGGCGGCGCCATTTCGCCCGGAATCCGGTTGCGGTACGAATCACTTCACAATTATACCGCGAAATTACCCTTGCTTTCAAAGTCGGAGCCCGCTGATTTTATAGGAAACTCCACCGATGAATCCATCCATTCGGGGATTATAAACGGGCTGGTGCACGAAATCGATGGCTTTATCGGCCAATATCGCGGACGCTACCCAAAATTTATAATAATTTTAACTGGCGGAGACGCGGATTTTTTGGCTAAACGATTAAAAAATACCATATTTGCCCATTCAAATTTCCTACTCGAAAGCTTGAGCCAAACATTTCAACATAAAATCAAAAATGATTAAAAATCTTTTACTGCCTGTTTTTTTACTTTTTTCATTGGCAACATTAGCCCAGCAAGGAACGGCATCTCCTTATTCGTTCTACGGAATCGGGGAAATCAAGTTTAAAGGCGCAGCCGAAAACAGGTTGATGGGAACCGTCGCGGTCTTTCCCGACAGCATCCACATTAATATGCAAAATCCGGCTTCGTATTCAAGCCTGAAACTGACTACGTTTACCGTTGGCGGAAGCTTCAATTCCTCAAAATTTACAACCTACCGGGAAACTGAAAATGCGCAAAGAAGCACCGTTGATTATCTTGCGGTCGGATTGCCGGTTGGCAAAAAAATCGGGGTGGCTTTCGGACTGATCCCATATTCTTCTGTTGGTTACAGGATCAGGTCGGTAGATCCGATTAACGGAACCATCAGGAAATATAACGGTACAGGCGGACTTAATAAGGCATTCGTAGGTTTGGGTTATAAAATCAATTCTGATTTTAGCGTTGGGGCCGATTTCAGTTACAATTTTGGAAAGGTGGAAACGACGAATATCGTTTATGTCCCTGGCGACCAGTTCGGTACCGAAGAAATGGACAATTCGGATTTATCCGGGGTGAATTTCAACCTCGGCGCGATGTACAAAACCAAAATCCACAAAAAATACGATTTCTACGGCAGCCTGGCCTTTACGCCGCAGAGCAATGTGACATCGGATAACGAACGCATCCTCGGAACCATTGTGTTTGCGGATGACTATACGCCGGGAATCATCGAGGCACTGGATACACAAAAGACCAAAGTTACCATTAAGTTGCCGTCGAAATTCGCTTTCGGTGCAGGATTCGGAAAAGAGCGCAAATGGCTTGTCGGTACAGAAATCACTTTGCAGCAAACCAGCAATTTCGGGAACAGGTTTACCGATATTTCCAACGCGACTTATGAAAATTCCATCAAATACGCGGTCGGCGGTTATTACATCCCGAACTATACTTCGTTTTCGAGCTATTTAAGTAAAGTGACTTACCGCGCCGGATTCCGATATGAGAATACCGGTTTAGTGCTCAACAACGAAACTATCAGGGATTATGCCGTTTCGGGCGGATTCGGTTTCCCGTTGGGCGGCACTTTTTCCAACCTCAATATGGGTGTCGAATACGGCAGAAAAGGTACGGCAAAGGCGCTTTTGGTCGAAGAAAATTACCTCAATGTGATTTTCAGCCTGTCGCTCAACGACCAATGGTTTGTGAAAAGGAGATACGATTAATTCCGGACCGACCGGAATTGCCCAATTTGAAAGACAACACATGACCTTTAAAAAGCGTTCCGTTTTCTTAGCCCTTTTTGCGGTTTTGGCCGCGATGCTTTTTTCGTGTGAAAGCAATTTCAAGGAAGTGCAGAAAATCAATTATTCGGAGTTTATCCCGAGCGGAGAAGCCATCGATTTCAATCTCAAATATACCGATTCGGGCAGGATCAAGTCGATTTTACTGAGTCCGAAAATGCTCGATTATGCCACGGTCGAATTTCCGTTCACCGAATTCCCGCAAGGTATAGACGTAACGATGTTCGATGCCAAAGGCAAAAAGACTTTCGTCAAATCCGACTACGCCGTGACTTTTAAAGGCACCGATATCATCGATTTGCAGAAAAACGTCGTCATTACCAACGAAACCGGACAGAAGCTCGAAACCGAACAGTTGTATTTCGACCAGAAGAACGAGTGGTTTTTTACCGAAAAAAAGTTTAAATTTACAGACCCGAAAGGCGTCTCCAATGGCGAAGGGATTGATTTCAGCAAAGATTTCAAGATCGTCAATTCGCAGCGGATTAACGGGATTATCGACGAATCCGAATAAAAAACACACCATGAATTACTTAAAATTTACGCAATACGTTTACCTTGTTTTCGGAATTTACTTCGTGTACTACGGCATCACGCAATGGCAATCCGGCGAAAGCCCATGGCTCAGTTTCATCATTGCGGGACTGGCGGTTTTCATGTTTTTCTTCAGAAGGAAATTCGCCAAAAAATTTGATAACCAGAATCAGGACCAGAACCAGAACAAGCCGTAAATCATGGAGATTAGTATTATCATATTGTGTTTAATACTAGCCGCTTTTTTTTCGGGAATGGAAATCGCGTTCATTTCTTCCAATAAGATTTACCTTGAAATCGAGAAAAAGCAGGACAATTTCATTTCGCAGATTCTGACCAGGCTTACTGAAAAACCATCCAAATTTATCGTTTCGATGCTCATCGGAAATACGATCGCGCTAGTCGTCTATGGGTTTTTTATGGGCGAAGTGGTCATGCGCTGGATCGTTTCGCTGGGTTTTAACCTTACGGAAATCTCACTCATTTTCCTGCAGACGACGATTTCTACCTTAATTGTGCTGGTGACTTCCGAATTTATCCCGAAAGTCTTTTTCCAGATTTATGCCAACAGCCTGATCAAGTTTTTTGCCTTTCCGGCTTACGGATTTTACCTGCTTTTCTATTACATTTCGACATTCGTCCTTTGGATTTCCGATTTTATACTGAAAACTTTCTTTAAGACCGAAGGCGACCAGATCCCGCTTTTCTTCAGCAAGGCCGAACTCGGCAATTACATCACCGAACAGATGAGCACTGTTGACGACCAGGATGACGTAGATTCTGAAATCCAGATTTTCCAGAATGCGCTTGAATTTTCGGGTGTGAAAGCACGCGACATCATGACGCCGCGAACGGAAATGTCGGCGATTGAGATCTATGATTCGGTTGTTGAATTGAAAGAATTGTTTATTGAAACCGGCTATTCGAAGATATTGGTCTACCAGAATTCACTCGATGATATCCTGGGTTATGTGCATTCTTTCGATTTGTTCAAAAAACCGCGCACGATCAAGTCGGTGCTGATTCCGGTGGAATTCGTCCCCGAAACGATTTTCATCAAGGACGCGATGGGCCAGCTGACCAAAAAAAGGAAAAGTGTTGCGATTGTGCTCGACGAGTATGGCGGGACTTCCGGAATGATTACGATCGAGGATATCGTTGAAGAGCTTTTCGGTGAAATCGAGGACGAGCATGATTCGGAGGAAAAATTGATTGAAACCGAAACGGCAGAGAATGTTTACCTGTTTTCGACAAGGCTCGATGTGGAATACCTCAATGAAACCTATAAGCTCAATATTCCCGAAAGCGATTCTTATGGAACACTCGGCGGGTTCATCGTGAACCACACCAAAGAAATCCCTCAGAAAGGCGATGAAATTGTCATCGAAAACTTTCACTTTATCATCGAGGAAGCCACCAATAAAAAGATCGAATTGGTGAAAATGACCATAGAGGATTAAAATTTTTTAAAAAATAACATTTTCTTGTAAAATAAAAAGCAAGGAGTGTAATTATTAAATAGATAATTGTATTTTCGCAAACTGAATTCAAAAAATAACAACAATAAAAATGGCAGTTTTATCAAAAATTAGACAACGTTCACTACTTCTAATACTAGTTATTGGTTTTTGTTTATTAGCATTTATCATTGGCGATTTGTTCAATAGCGGCAAGTTCAACCACACTTCAAAAGACGTCGGAAGCGTTAACGGCAAAGACATTTCGTTTGAGGAATTCCGCGTAAAAGTGGCAAATGTTGAAAAAAGCGGACAACAGGGAATGACGCCAACCAATGCGGCAAACCAGGTTTGGAACCAGGAAGTGGCGATCGCTTTGCTTTCGGCACAATTTGATAAACTCGGCATCCGCGCAGGCGAAAAGCATATTATCGAGGCGTTGAAAGCCGACCAGAATATCGGGAAAAACCCAATGTTCCTGAATGATGCGGGTGTTTTCGACCTGGCTAAATTCAAGGAATATTTCAAATCCAATCCGGAGCAGGCACAATTCATCAAAGACAGGGAGAAAGACGCCGAACTCAACGCGAAATACCAAATCTACAACACTTTGGTCAAAGCCGGGATGTTCACGACAGAACCGGAAGGAAAACTCAAATACGAAATGGAAGCCAACAAGGTGAATTTCGATTATGTAGCCGTACTTTATTCGACGATCAAAGACAGCGACGTAAAAGTTTCCGATGCCGAGATCGTGGATTACATGAAGAAAAACGAAAAAAAATACAAAGCGGATGAAAACCGTGAAGTGGAATATGTATTGGTGGATGACAAGCCTTCGAAAGAAGACGAAGCCGATGTGAAGCAAAAACTCGTGTCGCTTTTGAGCCCACGTGTCCAGTTCGTTG
>DATHGE010000260.1:0-3906 GCA_035317805.1 Flavobacterium sp.
GTCATGTACCAGTTGATGGTTACGGGATCGGGTTGGTCATCGCCTTTGGTCCCTTTTCTCGGATTCATTATTACGATGGGTTCGTGTTATCGATTGGCGAATTTCAACATCGATACGCGCCAGACCAATTCCTTTATCGGATTGCCGACGCCCGCAAACGCCTTATTTATCCTGAGTCTGCCTTTGGTGAAAATGACCACGGAGAGTTTTTTTATCAATGAAATCCTGACTGACCATGGCATCCTGCTCGCCATCTCGATTTTGAGCGCCTATTTGCTTAACGCAGAAATCCCCTTGTTTTCCCTCAAGGTAAAAAAATTCAGTTTTGCCGACAATAAGATCCAGATCGTATTTCTGGTTTTGAGCCTGTTCCTTTTAGGGTTCTACCGGTATTTGGGCATTCCGCTGGTCATACTTTCTTATGTTCTGCTGTCGGTCATCAATAATAAATTCCTAAAAAAATAGTTTTCCAAGCATGAGGAAGCGTTCCGTAAAGAGAAATGCCGGCATGAGAAAACCGCGTGCCGGAAAAAAATCGTCTTTTTGGAACGGGAACAGGCTGCGTTTTTTGTTCGGAATCGTGTTCGTTTTTTTTATAGCCGGCGCTGTATTCCATTACCGAGAAGGACTTGCGTATTACCTCGGCTTCAAATCCGATAAGGTTTTGAAAGTCAATAAAGCTGAAGTAAAACGGCTTACAGATGTGCGCAATTACAACCTGCTGAGCAAATACGAGGAGAAAGTGATTGGTTTCGACGTTTCGCAATACCAGGGTGAAATCGACTGGAACAAAGTCGAATTTGTAGAAAATACGTTCCTGCTGCAATTCGTATTCATACGCGCGACTGTCGGAAAAGACGTCGCTGACACGTGCTTCAAAGAAAATTGGGTGCAGGCAAAAAAGAAGAAAATCATCCGCGGTGCGTATCATTATTACCGTCCGAATGAGAATTCACTGGAGCAGGCCGAGAATTTCATCAAAACTGTAAAGCTGCGTTCCGGCGACCTGCCGCCGATTCTCGATATTGAAAAACTACCCAAAAATCAACCTTTAGACAGTTTAAAGAAAGGGCTGCGGCGCTGGCTCGAAACTGTCGATGCGCATTATAAGGTGCGCCCGATTATTTATACGGGTGAAAAATATTACGATGAGTTTTTGAAAGATGAATTCGGTGATTACACGTTCTGGATTGCAAATTATAATTTCTTCGTGGAAGACATCAAGGACGACTGGCTTTTCTGGCAATTCACCGAAAGTGCGACCGTTTCCGGAATCAATGGCAATGTCGATATCAATATTTACAACGGCACGCCGAAGCAATTGGGTTATCTGACGATTAATTAGCAGGCTATTTTCCGCTAAAATAAATGACCATTGCAAAAGCGAAAATCACCAAGGGCGTATATGGATTGGCAAAATTTAAGGTGATGCCCATTATTGGAAGGTGTTTCGACACAAAAATCCGGTCGTCCTTTTTGTTGAAATAGAAAATTCCCCAGATCCAGTTGGATGGGTCGTTGTGGAATTCGTTGTATTCCTTGTCTGAATGGTCCATTTTAGAATTCGAGTTTCTTTTTTCTCAATTCGAAATTTTGCCCGAGATAAACGCGGCGCACCATTTCATCTTCCACTAATTCTTCGGGGATTCCCGCTTTGAGGATTCCGCCTTCAAACATCAGGTAGGTTTTATCAGTGATTGCAAGTGTTTCCTGAACGTTGTGGTCGGTAATCAGGATACCGATATTTTTGTTTTTGAGTTGGGCGACAATTCTTTGGATGTCTTCCACCGCAACAGGATCGACGCCTGCGAAAGGCTCATCGAGCAGGATGAATTTCGGGTCGGTTGCCAAGGCGCGCGCAATTTCCGTACGCCTTCTTTCGCCTCCGGAAAGCAAATCGCCGCGATTGGTGCGGATGTGCTGCAGACTGAACTCGTCAATCAGCGATTCCATTTTGGCTTCCTGTTCGGCTTTGGATAATTTGGTCAGCTGGAGTACGCTCAGGATATTGTCCTCGATGCTCAGTTTCCTGAAAACAGAAGCTTCCTGTGCGAGATAGCCAATGCCATATTGGGCGCGTTTGTACATCGGAAAATCGGTGATTTCCATATCGTCGAGGTAAATATTGCCCGAATTCGGCTTGACTAATCCGACGATCATGTAAAATGAAGTGGTTTTTCCGGCGCCATTCGGGCCAAGCAACCCAACGATTTCACCTTGGTTCACTTCGACCGAAATGCCTTTTACGACGCTTCTTCCCTTGTAAGTTTTGACTAAATTTTCTGCTCTTAAAATCATTTTTGAGTTGCTTAGTAACTAGGTAACTGAGTGCCTGAGTCGATGCAAATTAACGAATTAACGCACCAACAAATCCCCGCTTTAACAATTATTTATTCTCTTCAAGCGCTTCCCAGAATTCATAGGCGCGGCGCAAATGCGGGACAACGATGGTTCCGCCAACGAGCGTGGCGATTCCCATGGCTTCCATCATTTCTTCTTTGGTGACGCCTTCTTTATAGCTGGTTTCGAGATGGTACCTGACACAGTCGTCGCAGCGCAAAACCGCCGAAGCGACCAATCCCAAAAGCTCCTTGGTCTTTACATCCAAAGCGCCGGGCGCATACGCATTCGTGTCGAGATTGAAAATCCGTTTGATGATCTTATTGTTATCGGCAAGCAGTTTTTCATTCATTTTTGCACGATAATCATTGAATTCCTGTACGATATCAGCCATTTTCTTTTTCTTCTTTAAGTTTTTTTCTGTAAACCATGTGCGAGATGCCGATGCTCAGTTCGTAAATCACCAGCATCGGGATGGCAACGATCAATTGGCTCACCACATCGGGTGGCGTAACGATTGCTGCGACGATAAGGATGACGACGACGGCATATTTCCAATATTTCCGCAAATATTGCGGGGTAACCAATCCCAATCTGGTAAGGAAGTAAATGATAATCGGCAATTCGAAAAACAAGCCGCTGGCCACGACCGAAGTCTTGATCATGCTGATATACGAATCGAGGCTGAACTGGTTCTTGACGATCGCGCTGACCTTAAAGCTGGCGAAGAAATTGACCGACATCGGGATGACGACAAAGTAGCCGAAAAGTACGCCGAGGAAAAATAAGATCGAGGCGATAAAAATGAAAAGTTTGGCGTTTTTGCGTTCCTTTTGATATAGCGCCGGACTGATGAATTTCCAAAGTTCCCAAAGAATATAAGGGAAAGCGATGATAAAACCGGCTACAATACAAATCCAAACCAGGATATTCACCTGGCCTTCCATATCGGTGTTCTGGATGATAAACGGCAATTCGGTCACACAGATACTGTCTTTAAAGCCAACATATTGTGATAGTTCGCACATTGCGCGGTAGGTGACAAAATTGACATTGGTCGGGCCAAAGATAATCTCGTCAAAAATGTAATCGCTTATAAAAAAGACGACGGTCGCGGCAATCAGGATTGCAATTGTACTGCGTACCAAAAGCCATCTCAATTCTTCAAGATGATCAAGGAACGACATTTCGCTTGGTTTTTTCTTTGCCATTATACGATTCCTTCTTTTAAGATGTCGTGTAAATGCAGGACGCCTTTGTAGGTTCCCTCATCGGCGACAATCAATTGCGTGATAGAGAAGTCCTCGAGTATGTTGAGTGCCTCTACAACCATATTCGTAGAATGGATCATTTTTGGATTTTTTGTCATGATGTCTTTTGCGGTCAAATCGGAAAAAGTGTCGCGGTCATTGAGCATCCTTCGGATATCGCCGTCGGTAATGATTCCGATTACCACATCGTTCTCGACAACAGCCGTCACACCGAGGCGTTTTTCCGAAATCTCGAAAATGACTTTTTTGATCGGTGCATCCGGAGCCACAATAGGTTTGTGCGTCTGGTCAAGCA
>DATHGE010000261.1:0-20208 GCA_035317805.1 Flavobacterium sp.
ACCTTTGACCTGTAATTAAACAACAAAATATTTTACCATGAAAAAATTAATGATGTTCGTAGCTGTTTTAGGTTTATCTACAGCTGCATCTTTCGCACAGGAAGCACCTGCAAAAACAGTTAAAAAACACAAAACTGAAAAAGTAAAAGCTGACGGAAAAACAGAAGCTAAAACGGAAACAAAAACCAAAGAAGTTAAAGTTGAAACTGCAAAAGCGGCTCCAGTAAAAGCAGCTCCTGCAAAAAAATAATTAATAACAATTAAATAAAGTAACCATGAAAAAAGTAATGATGTTGGTAGCTGTTTTAGGATTTACAGCTGCATCTTTCGCACAGGAAGCGCCTGCAAAACCTGTAAAACACAGCAGAAAACACAAAGCAGAAATGAAAGCTGAGGCTACTAAAGCCGATGCAAAAGCTGTTAAAGCCGACGCTCCTAAAGCTGTCGATGCAAAAGCTAAAAAATAATCCACTGGATTTGTGATTATAATGAGTTAAGAGGCTTATAATCATAGTGTTTATAGTTTTGGTTGATAAAAGCCGGCAATGTAAATTGCCGGCTTTTGGTTTTAATTATATGGCGCAATCGTTAAATTTTATCAAACGAAAGCGGCGTGCTTTGGGTTTCTTTGTTAATTTGTGTAAAATTTTAAAAAATGATTCGCTGGATACTTTTTATTTTCGTGTTGTTGTTTATCGAATTTTATGCTTTCCAGGCATTTCGGACAGTCACTAAAGTCAGATGGTCATTGCTTTCTTATCAGGTTATCAGCCTGCTGGTTTTAATTTTCATCATCTATTCCTTCACGCAATTCGACCGCTCGGTAGGGCAGACCAAACAGACGCTTTTCACGCTCGGGCTTTTCCTGCTGGTCTATGTCCCGAAAATATTATTGACGCTGATTATGTTCGGCGAAGATCTGTACAGGCTCTGCGTAGGCGGAATCAACTATTTTATCAATGCCAATATCGATACTAGCGTTTTCCCGTCGCGGCGGAAATTCGTAAGCCAGATTGGACTTGGTTTGGCAGCCGTTCCGTTCCTGTCATTGATTTACGGAATGACAATCGGGAAATACAATTTCAAGGTCATCAAACAACAGGTCTTTTTCCCAGATTTGCCCGATGCGTTCGACGGTTTTAAGATCACGCAGATTTCGGATGTGCACAGCGGCAGTTTCGACAATCCTGAAAAAATCAGTTATGCGATTGATCTCGTTAACGAACAGGAAGCCGATATGATTTTATTCACCGGCGATATCGTCAATACGCACGCCACCGAAATGCATCCGTGGCTTGAGACTTTCAATAAGATCAAAAAATACGAATACGGAAAATTCGCGGTGCTCGGAAACCACGATTACGGCGAGTATGTCGACTGGCATTCGCAAAAGGATAAAGATGCCAATTTTCAGGCGATTAAGGATTTATACGGCGAGATCGGTTTCAAGCTGATGCTAAACGAACATACTTTCATCCAAAAAGGAGCCGACAGGATTGCCTTGGTTGGCGTTGAAAACTGGGGCAAGAATTTCAAACAGGCAGGCGATCTGAACAAAGCTTCCGGAAACCTGAAACAGGAAGATTTTAAAATCCTGATGAGCCATGACCCGAGCCATTGGGAATATGAAGTGAAGCACGATAAAAGGCATTTTCACCTGACGCTTGCCGGACATACGCACGGCATGCAGTTTGGGATCGAGATTCCCGGTTTTTTCAAATGGAGCCTCGCGCAATACGTCTATAAACAATGGGCAGGATTGTATGAGGAATTCGGACGTTATGTATACGTGAATCGCGGTTTCGGTTTCCACGCGTATCCTGGAAGGGTTGGAATTATGCCGGAAATTACGGTTATTGAACTAAAAAAAGGCCAAAAATTAGCATAATTCGTTAAAAATGCTACATTTGTATCCTTATATCTCTGATTGAAAGGTTTAGAAATTAAATATTTTGGTTTTATGTCAAAATTTGGAGAACTAATAAATGCACAGGTTCCGGTGTTAATTGATTTTTACACAGAGTGGAACGAATCTTCCGTATCGATGCATCCTGTTATCAGGGATGTTGCTGCTGCGCTTGGCGACAAGGCAAAAGTGATTAAGATTGATGTCGATAAAAACCAGGAACTGGCCGATGCACTTCGCATTAAAGGCCTGCCTACACTAATGATCTACAAAGAAGGGCAGATGATCTGGAGACAGTCCGGAGAATTGGACGCCAACACGATAATTGGACTGGTTCAGGAGCAGATCTAAGCCAGCACTTCACACCGATATCCGTTTTCCGAAAGGAATTCTAAAGTTTTTGGCAGCGCATATTTCAGATTCTTAAAAGCCTTTATGCTATCGTGAAACACGATAATGCTTCCCGGTTCTATATTCGACAATACATTTTGGAGACATTGTTCCGGAGTACTATTTTGATCGAAATCGGCGCTTACAATATCCCACATTACAATTTTATAACCTGATTTCCGCAATAATTTTGCCTGGAGCCGCTTGATTTTGCCATACGGTGGGCGAAAGAGTTTTGTGGACAGATTGGCATTGTTCATTTCGGATGCACATTCTTCGACGTTGGCAATATAATCTGAAACGGGTGTTTTCCATCCATCCAGATGGTTAAAGGTATGATTGCCGATCGCATGACCGTTTGCGATGACTTTTTGGAACACTTCGGGATTTTTCCGGACGTTATCGCCGATGCAGAAGAAAGTGGCTTTAAAACCGTGTTTCCCGAGTTCGGCTAAAACCCATTCGGTGATTTCGGGAATCGGGCCGTCGTCAAAAGTAAGCCACACTTTCCGTTCCTTATTGGGAATCGACCAAAGGTAGTTCGGGAAAAGGAATTTAACCAGCGGATTCGTTTTGATCCAGAGTTTCATAGGGCATTCGCTTTAAAAAGAAAATGCAGCCACATTTTAAAACGGGCTGCACTTCCAGATTAATTTATCGTATCGTTATTCATTGTCGCGGCCAAAACGCTCAAACATCTTATTGTAGCTGTTGAAAACCGTTTTGTTTTTGTTATAGTATTCCATGTCGCCGCGGTCTTTCATCACCTGGACCAAACCTCTGTAACGCTCGATATCGGTAACGATTTCGATCATGATGTCGTTTTGTTCGGAAGGTTTCAGTTCGCGGTAATAATCCAGATCCTGTTTGTATTTCGTGATCAATTGGTCGAGCAATTGACGCGCTTTCTGCTTTTCACCAACCTCATAATAACCACCTGCAAACGGATCGAGCAAGGAGTAATAACCGAAATATTCCACCGGCATTTTGGTCATCGCCAAATCGATAATGTTTTTGGCTTTTTCCTTTTTTCCTTCATTGATCAATTGCTCCATCAAACGTGCGAGATTGGTACGGTAGGAAATGCTGTTCTTCCTCGTTTCCGGATCGTGGTAGATTTTCGGGCTTTCACTGTTGCCCCAATCCCATTTCATGACAATGTTGTACATTTTGTCGGTGTCGATCTGGCCCATGTCGAGCGGACTGCCGTCTTTCGGGATCGGCGTATGCAACGGAACGAGTTTGTAGACCATTCCGTCGAGTTGAAGATAATCTTTCATCCACAGGTAATCGTCGTCGCCAAAACTTCCGCCGGTAAAATAGATCGGGCGTTTCCAGTTGTTGTTCGCCAAAACGTCAAGCATCATGAGCCTGTTTTTGTACATCGCCTGCCCTTTGATTTCGATATCAATGTAAGGCACGATCGAATCGTTGTATTTCGGATCGACCACTTTGTTTTTGATGACACTTTCCTTGTCGATAGGAATCCGGACTTTATTCGTCGGATAAAAATGAACATATTGCCCGTTCTGCATCTGAACCTTCGTTTGCGGATCGTCGCTCGAGACAAATGAAATGAAATCCTTAATGCTCCAGCGGTTGTCCGTCTGGTGGTTGTGGAAAACATAATCGAGTTTATCCCCGACGTATTGGTCATGCGTGAATGAAATCGGCAAACCGTCCGAGGCGTAGCTTTTGCGCTTCATCTGGTCGATATACCAGTCGGTCATGAAAAGGCTGGTGTTGACGATTTTGATATCGGTTCGGATATTTTCAATTTCCTGTGCATACCATAACGGGAAAGTGTCGTTATCGCCAATGGTGAACAGGATTGCGTTCGGCTCGCACGAATTGAGATAAGCCTTGGCCATCGCAATCGCCGTATATTTATTCGAACGGTCATGGTCGTCCCAGTTTTGGGAAGCCATCAAAACCGGCGCTGCCAATAAAGTAACCGCAATCACAATCGGGCCGGCGAGTTTCGGCTTCAGGTAATTCTTCAATGTATCGTATATCGCATAGACGCCGAATCCAATCCATATCGCAAAAACATAGAACGAACCGACGAGCGCATAATCGCGTTCACGTGGTTCGAACGGCCTTTCGTTGAGGTAGATTTTTAATGCCAGTCCGGTAAACAGGAACAAGGCAAGCAAGACGTAAAAGCTTTTGAGATCTTTGTTTGCGTGGTAAATCAAGCCGATAATGCCTAATATGAAAGGCAGGAAGAAGTACACATTCCGCCCACGGTTATGGAGCACATCTGCCGGAAGATTGTCCTGCGAGCCCAAGTGCATTTCGTCAATAAAGTTGATGCCGCTGAGCCAGTTTCCGTCGAGATTGTCGTATTTTCCCTGGATGTCGTTTTGCCTTCCGGTAAAGTTCCACATCAGGTAACGCCAGTACATATAACCAAATTGATATTCGACCATAAAACTCAAATTGTCCCAGGTTGTCGGCTTTTCGATAATCAGGTAATCGCCATAGCTTTTGAGGAAAGACAGGTAACCTTCGGTGTCGATTTGTTTGGAAGCATAGGCTTTGCGGAATTCAGCAATAACATCGACCAATTCTTTTTCTTCGGCATATTCCGGTTTGATGCGGAATTCGAGCACATGCGTAAAATTCATATAATTCTCGGCATGTTCGGTGCTCCACATTCTTGGAAGTATCGTTTTATGGTTGTTGTCGCTGTTCTGCTCGGCGTTTTTCCAATTGTTGGTGATGATGTATTTTCCGGTTTTGTAATCGCGTTCGTAGTTGGGCGCTTTGTCAAGATAAGGCGTATCGGCGTCCAGTCCGGCAAACATATCCGAAAACTGCGGCCCGTAAAACAGCGGATTCACGCCGTATTGTTCCCTGTTGTAATAGGCCAGGACTTCGGCAGCATCCGAAGGCTTGTTTTCATTGATAACGACATCGGCGTTGGCACGGATCGGCAGCATCATCCAGGTCGAGAATCCGATCAGGATAAAAAGGACACATAAAATAATCGTGTTGTAAAAGACATGCCCCTTTTGTTTGGTCCATTTCAATCCGAAATAAAACAATGCGATGAAAACCAAGGCGACAAAAATAGTCCCTGAATCGAAAGGCATTCCAAGGCTGTTAACCATAAAAATTTCGGTTTTTCCGAAAAAGGCCATTGTCCACGGCAATAATAATTTGAATATGAAAAGCAGAATCGCCACGACAATGATGTTGGCGACGATGAAGTTTTTGACTGTAATCGTTTTGTAATTTTTGAAATAATACAGAAACCCGATTGCCGGAATAGTCAGCAGCGCCATGAAGTGCACGCCGAAAGAAAGTCCGATGACCAAGGAAATGATTAATAACCATTTGTTGCCGCGTGGCGTATTCATATCCTGTTCCCAACGCAGTCCGAGCCAGAATAGCAGGGCGATGAGTAAAGTGGCCATGGCATAAACTTCTGCTTCGACGGCGTTAAACCAAAAGCTGTCTGAAAATGTAAACGCGAGTGCGCCCACAAAGGAACTTCCCAGAATAACGATATTATTATTGTCGTCCAATTCCGAAAACTGCGAGATAAGCTTTCTGAGCAGCATCGTAGACGACCAGAACATAAAAAGTATCGTAAAGGCGCTGGAGAAAACCGACATCATATTTACCATCACGGCAATATGTTTAATATCGGTAGCGAACATGGCAAAAAAGGCGCCCATCATCTGGAATAAAGGTGCTCCGGGCGGATGGCCTACTTCGAGTTTTGCGGCAGTGGCGATATATTCACCGCAATCCCAGAAACTCATGGTTGGTTCAACTGTCAGCGTGTAGGTAATGAGAGCAATCGTGAAGGTAAGCCAGCCAGTAATTGTATTCCATTTATTGAAGTTAAATGTCGCCATACGCATATAAATGATAGATTTATTTTATGATACAAAGAAACTATTTTTTTGTTTAAGGAATGGTGCATTAACAAAAAATTCTAAAGATTAATGCGCGCAGGCAGGGCCGCTATTTTCAGATTCTAAGGACTTTAAATAAAAACGGATGTTACAGGAATTTTTTTTTGATAAAAAAGCGGCAAATATTTGCTCAAAATAAAATTTGTATTAAATTTGCACTCGCTTTACGGCAATGGAATTGGCCCATGGTGTAATGGTAACACAACTGTTTTTGGTGCAGTCTTTCTAGGTTCGAGTCCTAGTGGGCCAACAAAAAACTCCTTAGGAAACTAAGGAGTTTTTTTATTTAAAGCTATCTGTATTTTAGATTTTGAAAGTAATCACCGGACGGACTGTGTGATTCACAAGGTCTTCGCTGATGCTTCCATTGAAGAAATGCGCCATCCCTGTTCTTCCGTGTGTAGACATTCCGATGAGGTCGGCGTTGACGCTGTTGGAAAAATTCAGGATTCCTTTTTCAACATTCACGTCATTGTAAATGTGCATGGAATAGTTGGGATAATGGAAGTCTTTCATAAAATCGCTCATGATTTTTTCGGTAACGCCGGTCGATTTAAACGTATTTGGCGTGTTGATCATGACCAATTTAAGATGCGCGTTGAAGCTTTTTGCAAATTCGATCAGCTGGCCGAACGGTTTTTTGATTTCGGGTGAAAAATCTGAAGCGAACACCAGATTTTCGGCTTTAAAGTTGGGCGTATCATTTTTGATGACCAATACCGGAACTTCAGAAAAGCGGACCACTTTTTCAGTATTCGAGCCGATAAACATTTCCTGAAAACCGCTGGCTCCGTGCGAACCCATTATTATAAAATCGATATCATTTTTTTTAGTGGTGTTTAAAATCCCTTCGAACACTTTTTCAAACTGTATGATTTCGGAAACGTTAATGCCATTCAGATAATCCACGTCCATCAGGTCTTCCAGCGTGCTAATAGCTTTGTCTTTGTAATACATGATTTGCGGCAGATCGCTGCCCGATCCGATGGCATCGCTTCCCTGGTGCGGCAATTCGAGCATGTGTAGTAAAATAATCTCACTGTTGTTCTCTCTGGCAATCTGTGCGGCTACTTTTAGTGCATATTCGGCATGTTTGGAAAAGTCTGTTGGTACTAGAATTCGTTTCATAATCTGGAGTGTAAGAAATTGGTGAAAGAATGAGGTTAAATGTTTCAGTAATAAAGGTAAGAAATATTTTTACATTACGCAGGGTTTTTGATTTATAAAAAAATCATTATATTTGCACCGTTATTTATTAAAATCTAAATAATGAGGGGACAGGCGTCCCCTCTTTTTATAAACATATGACATTTAAAGAGAAAGTTAGCGAATTACTGAATGCAGGCCTTGACGAAAAGCCGTCCATTTTTCTGATAGACCTGACGATTACAGACGCAATGAAAATTATTGTAACTTTAGATGGCGATAATGGTGTCACTTTGCAGGACTGTATTGACATCAGCCGCGCGATTGAGCACAACCTCGACAGGGAAGAACAGGATTTTTCTCTCGAAGTCGCTTCAGGCGGATTGGCGCCGTTGAAACTGACAAGACAATATAAAAACAACGTCGGCAGGACGTTGATCGTAAAAACTGCCACCGAAACGATCGAAGCCGAATTGGTTGACGCCAATGACGATTTCATCACCCTGGCCTGGGAAGCAAGAGAGCCAAAGAAAATAGGAAAAGGTAAGGAAACCGTCCAGAAAAGACAGGAAATCCCTTATTCGGAAATAAAAGAAGCAATTGTTACAGTAACATTTTAAATTAAAGAGTTGGCATGGAAAATTTAGCATTAATCGATTCATTTTCAGAATTCAAAGACGACAAGTTAATTGATCGTGTAACGCTTATGGCGATATTGGAAGATGTGTTCAGAAATGCATTGAAGAAGAAATTCGGATCAGACGATAATTTCGATATCATCATCAATCCTGACAAAGGCGATATGGAAATCTGGAGAAGACGCGTCATCGTTGCAGACGACGACCTCGATCTGGAAAATGAGGAAATAACCTTGACGGAAGCCCGTAAAATCGAACCCGATTTCGAAATCGGCGAAGAGGTTTCTGAAGAAGTAAAACTGATCGACCTTGGAAGAAGGGCGATTTTGGCCCTGCGCCAGAACCTGATCTCAAAAATCCACGAACACGACAACACCAATCTTTACAAGCAATTTAAAGATTTAATCGGTGATATTTATACGGCCGAAGTGCACCACGTTCGCCCAAGAGTTGTAATTTTGGTCGACGACGAAGGAAACGAGATCGTTTTGCCGAAAGAAAAACAAATCCCAAGCGACTTTTTCCGCAAAGGCGATAACGTCCGCGGAATCATCGAAAGCGTCGAATTGAAAGGGAACAAGCCACAGATTATCATGTCGCGTACTTCTGAAAAATTCCTCGAAAAATTATTCGAACAGGAAATCCCGGAAGTTTTCGACGGACTGATCATGGTGAAAAACGTGGTAAGAATTCCGGGCGAGAAAGCGAAAGTCGCCGTAGATTCTTATGATGACCGTATCGACCCTGTCGGAGCCTGCGTCGGAATGAAAGGATCAAGGATCCACGGAATCGTTCGCGAATTGGGAAATGAAAATATCGATGTGATCAATTACACGAGCAACATCCAATTGTATATCACCAGAGCGCTGAGCCCTGCAAAAGTATCTTCGATCAAAATCAACGAAGAGACGAAAAGAGCGGAAGTTTTCCTGAAACTGGAAGAGGTTTCGAAAGCCATCGGCCGCGGCGGACACAATATCAAATTAGCGGGACAATTAACTGGTTACGAGCTGGACGTTATCCGCGAAGGCAATATCGCTGAAGAAGAAGACGATGTGGAATTAACAGAATTCTCAGACGAGATCGAAGACTGGGTAATCGAAGAATTCGCAAAAATCGGACTCGACACCGCAAGAAGCATCCTGAAACAGGATGTGAATGATTTGGTAAGAAGGACAGATTTAGAAGAAGAAACAATCCTGGATGTGATGCGCATCCTCAAAGAAGAATTCAACAGCTAAAAACTTCCTGCCAAAACAGCAACAACACAACAAAAAAAGATAATAATAAAAGATTTTATGTCTGAAGAGAGAATAATAAGAATTAACAAGGTTTTGAGGGAATTGAATATTTCTCTGGAACGCGCCGTCGATTATCTGAAAGATAAGGGGATTGCTATTGATGCGAATCCGAACGCGAAGATTTCCGAGAAAGAATTCAGTATCCTGCAAAGCCAATTTGCGGGCGACAAGGGCAACAAGGAAGCTTCCAAAGAGGTGAGCGAAGAGAAAAGGAAAGAGAAAGAAGCACTGCGTATTGAACGCGAAAAAGAAATCGAAGACAAACGCAAGCAGGACGAAGAACGCCAAAGACAGCAGGAAGTGATTAAGGCGAAAGCGGTAGTTACGGGTCCGAAGCAAGTCGGCACCATCGACCTGAATCCGCAAAAACCGGCAGAAGCCCCTGCTGCAAAACCTGTCGCAAAACCAGAAACCGAAGCCCCGGTTCCTACAGTGGCGCCAACTCCTTCAGAAAAGGTCGCCGAAAAAACTGCCCCAAAACCGGCAACGGAAAAACCGGCGGCAGAAAAAACAGAAGACCAGGCTCCGGCAGACGAAGCGATCACCACACAATACCAGAAATTATCGGGTGCGACCTTAACAGGCCAGACCATCGATTTGTCGCAATTCAACAAGCCTAAGAAGAAAAAAGAAGACCCGAAAATTACGCCAAACAAACCGGGAACTCCTGGGGGGAACAATGCGGCAAACGCCAATAAGAACAAAAGAAAGAGGATTCCGTCCAAACCGGGTGAAGTGCGTCCTCCGGGAGCTCCGGGTGTAAACAATCCGAACAAGATTACGCCAAATGCGGGCGGAAATGCAGCCAACAGATCTGCAAGACCGGGATTCGTAAAAGGAAACCGTCCGGCAATCGTGGCAAAAGTAGAGCCGACGGAAGAGGAAGTTAAAAACCAGATCCGCGAAACGCTCGAGAAGCTGCAGGGTAAAGGCGGAAAATCCAAAGCGGCCAAATACAGAAGGGACAAAAGAGACACGCACCGCCAGAAATCTGACGATGAGCAAAGATCGATCGACGAAGGCAGCAAAACCATCAAGGTAACCGAATTCGTTACCGTTGGCGAAATCGCCATCATGATGGATGTGCCGATCACGAAAGTCATCGGAACCTGTATGTCGCTCGGAATCATGGTGACCATGAACCAACGCCTCGATGCGGAAACATTGACGATTGTTGCTGACGAATTCGGCTACGAAGTAGAATTCATCACCGTAGATATCGAAGATGCCATCACGGTTGTAGAAGATAAAGAAGAAGATTTGATGTTCCGCGCACCGATCGTAACCGTCATGGGTCACGTCGATCACGGTAAAACATCGCTCTTGGATTACATCCGTAAGGAAAATGTAATCGCCGGAGAATCCGGAGGAATCACGCAGCACATCGGTGCTTACGGGGTGACTTTGGACAACGGACAAAAAATCGCATTCCTCGATACACCAGGTCACGAAGCGTTTACCGCGATGCGTGCGCGTGGTGCCCAGGTTACCGATATCGCGATTATCGTAATTGCGGCAGACGACGATATCATGCCACAAACCAAGGAAGCAATCAGCCATGCACAAGCTGCAAATGTGCCGATTATCTTTGCGATCAATAAGATTGATAAACCGAATGCGAACCCTGAGAAAATCAAGGAAAGACTCGCCGGTATGAACTTATTGGTGGAAGACTGGGGCGGTAAAATCCAATCACATGACATTTCAGCGAAAGCCGGAACCGGCGTCAAAGAATTATTGGAAAAAGTATTATTGGAAGCCGAACTTTTAGATTTAAAATCAAACCCAAACAAACCGGCTTCAGGAACTGTCGTTGAGGCATTCCTGGACAAAGGAAAAGGTTACGTTTCTACCATTTTGGTACAAAACGGGACATTGAGAGTTGGGGATTATATGCTTGCCGGAAAACACCATGGTAAGATCAAGGCGATGCACGACGAACGCGGGCATGTGGTCATGGTGGCCGGACCTTCAACACCGGTTTCTGTATTGGGTCTTGACGGCGCTGCGACTGCAGGTGACAAATTCAACGTATTCGAAGACGAAAGGGAAGCGAAACAAATCGCGGCCAAACGTACCCAATTGATGCGCGAGCAATCTGTTCGTACGCAACGTCACATTACGCTTGCCGAAATCGGACGCCGTATTGCGCTCGGTCAATTTAAAGAACTCAACATTATCCTTAAAGGTGACGTGGACGGTTCTGTGGAAGCGTTATCCGATTCGTTCTCGAAATTATCTACAGAAGAAATCCAGATCAATATCATCCACAAAGGGGTTGGCGCGATTACAGAAACCGACGTCATGCTGGCATCAGCTTCCGACGCGATCATCATCGGGTTCAACGTCCGTCCTGCAGGAAATGCAAGACAGCTGGCCGACAAAGAGGAAATCGATATCAGAAACTACTCGATCATCTACGATGCGATCGACGACCTGAAAGATGCGATGGAAGGCATGTTGTCACCCGAAATGAAAGAAGAAGTGACCGGAACCGCAGAAATCCGTGAGATTTTCAAAATCTCCAAAGTCGGATCGATTGCAGGTTGTATGGTAACCGACGGTAAGATTTTCAGGAACTCCAGAATCCGCATCATCCGCGAAGGCGTTGTCGTTCACACCGGTGAATTGACCGCATTGAAACGTTTCAAGGACGATGTCAAGGAAGTTTCTAAAGGCTACGATTGCGGTATCCAGATCAAGAACTACAACGACATTGAAATGAACGATCTCATCGAGGCATTCCAGGAAGTTGCCGTGAAGAAAAAGCTGAAATAACAGCAAATATATTTCAAATGAAAACGCCTTCATCCAATCGGAAGAAGGCGTTTTTTTATTAAAGATTTTTTAGCCACGAATTACACAAATTTTCGCCAATCGACTCGTGAAAATTCGTGTAATTCGTGGCTTTTATTTGGGCGTTCCCTTCGGCCGGGCTATCGGCTGCACGCGGTGCTTGCCTCTATCCCTAACGCACAGAACGTGCATCTTGCAAATTACTTGTTTGGTTTAATGAGAAACGCATTTGGATACTTCTTTTTTAATTCCGCGAGATTGCGTTCGGCTTCGATACGCGACTTGAAATTCCCGATCCAGACTTTATAAGTGGGCGTACTGAAAACAATCGTCCCGTCAAAATTTTTGTAGTCCCTTCTGAAATCCGTTAACGTTTTTTTAGCGGTTTCACTCTCGCCATTGTAGATCTGGATTTTATAGCGGTCGTTAACGGTTATCGATGAATTTATCTTCCTTTTTTCGCTGAGCAGCTGTTCAAATTTTGCATCCTGCGTAACCGTCGTATTTCCATCCTGAGCATACAAATTTACAGTTAAAACGCTTATAAAGAATGGATATAAAAAGAGGGATTTGGGCGTGTGAAATTTCATAATATGGTGATTTTTATACAAATGTACTATTTAAACAATTAGGGCAAATTAAAAATATTATTTAGAATTAATATAAATTGATATTTAAGACTATTTTAAGGTTTCGAGAATAATTCATAAGTCGTATTTTTGTGCAAGTTTTAAAAACATGCGTGTATTTTTAGGGCATTCGCCACGGGAAAATCATGCCAATTTTAGTCGATAATCATTTATAATATGAAAAAGGTGGGTAACCATAATTCGATTTCAAGGATTCTATTCTTCAGTTTAGCCCTGATGCTAACGTTCTCCTTAACTTCATTTGCTCAAGACGCTGCTCCTGCGGCTACAACAGCGGCTCCGGCGGCTGCGGCTCCTGCCTCTGGCGGTGATCCGGTAAAAGGGAAAGAGCTTTTCAACACCAATTGCGCTGCTTGCCACAAACTGGATTCGAAATCAACCGGACCGGCTTTGCGTGGCGTTGCTGACCGACATGAAATGGCGTGGATCTACAAATGGGTGCACAACAGTTCTGAGGTGATCAAATCCGGAGATGCGGCGGCTGTAAAACTTTTCAACGAGAACAACCATGCGGTCATGACGGCTTTCCCACAATTGGCGCCGGCTGACATTGATAATATTATTGCATTCACTTCACAGCCTAAAGCTGATGCGAAGATTGCTGGTGCTGGCGGATCTGTTCCTCCGGGAACTCAAACAGCCGAAGGCGGAGCGATTTCAAACAACCTGATTCTTGCCGTCCTCGGATTTGTAATGCTGATCCTTGTTGTCATGCTGTTTATGGTAAACAATGTCTTGACAAAAGTGGCCAAAGCCAACGGTATCGAAGTGGAACCGAAAGAGGCGACAAAACCAATCTGGAAAGCATTCGCGCAAAACCAATTCTTAGTGTTGGTGACATCGATTTTCTTATTGCTGGCCAGCGGTTATTTCGTTTACGGTTACCTGATGCAGATCGGGGTTGACCAGAATTACGAGCCGATCCAGCCGATCCATTATTCCCACAGGATTCACGCCGGAAGCAACGGCATCAACTGTAAATACTGCCACTCTGCGGCGCGCGTAAGTAAAACCGCAGGCATTCCGTCTTTGAATGTTTGTATGAACTGCCATAAAAATATCTCTGAAGTTTCCGATACGACAGCCACTGCCGATCATTCGAAAGTGTTCTACGACGGGGAAATCGCAAAATTATACAAAGCGGTGGGCTGGGACAAAACTACCCAGAAATACACGGGACAAACGCAGCCGGTTAAATGGGTGCGCATCCACAATCTTCCTGATTTCGTTTACTTCAACCACTCGCAGCACGTTTCTGTAGCTGGTGTGGAATGCCAGACTTGTCACGGTCCTGTTCAGACATTCGAGGTGATGAAACAATTTTCTCCTTTAACCATGGGCTGGTGTATCGATTGCCACAGAAAAACCGATGTGAAGATGGAAGGCAACGAATACTATACAAAAATCCACGAGGAATTGTCTAAGAAATATGGTGTAGACAAATTGACTGCAGCACAAATGGGCGGACTCGAATGCGGTAAATGCCACTACTAGATTTGTGAATTTGTGGATTCGGTAATTGCCGGGTGAACAAATAACCAGATCAACGAATAACCAAAAAATAAATTAAGAAGCTAATATTTATATACGATGTCATCAAACAAAAAATACTGGAAAAGTGTTGAAGAACTAAACGAAAATAGTTCTATTGTTGAGGCGCTTAGAAATAACGAATTCACTGAAGCGATTCCTACAGAGGAATTCCTTGGCGACAAGGAAGCATTGTCCAATTCGTCCACTTCACGTCGTGATTTCTTAAAGTATGTCGGATTCAGTACAGCCGCTGCAACATTGGCAGCCTGTGAAGGTCCGGTGCACAAGTCAATACCTTACGTAGTTCAGCCGGAACAAATCATTCCCGGAGTTGCCGATTATTACGCAACTACCGCTTTTGACGGATTTGATTTCGCCAACATTTTGGTGAAAACCCGTGAAGGCCGCCCTATCAAAATAGAAAACAACACGATGGCCGGTGCTAAATTTGCAGCCAACGCCAGAATCCACGCCTCAGTTTTGTCAATGTACGACAGCATGCGTCTGAAAGAACCGAAAATTGCAGGTAAAGCCGCAAGTTGGTCTGATGTAGATGCGAAAATCAAGGCGAGCGTTGCTGATGCGAAAGCAACAGGCGGACAGGTAGTTTTGTTGACCAATACATTGGCTTCTCCTTCAACTGAAAAGCTGATTGCTGAATTCATCGCTAAAAACCCAAATGCCAAACACGTCATTTATGATGCGGTTTCTTCTTCGGAAGCTTTGGATGCCTTCGAAATGGCATACGGAGAAAGGGCTTTGGTTGATTACGATTTCTCAAAAGCAAGCCTGATTGTTTCTGTCGGAGCCGATTTCTTAGGAGACTGGCAGGGCGGAAGCTACGATACCGGTTATGCGCAGGGAAGGATTCCGAAAAACGGAAAAATGTCGCGCCACTTCCAGATGGAAGCCAACATGACTTTATCAGGCGCTGCCGCCGACAAGCGTTTGCCGATGTCGGTTGCCAACCAAAAATTGGCCTTGGTAAAAATATACAGTATAGTGACCGGTTCGGGTGCTACTCCAACTTTGGATAAGGCTTTCGACGCAGAGGTTACAAAAGCAGCCCAGCAATTGAAAGCGGCTGGCTCGAAAGGGGTTCTGGTTTCCGGAATTCAGGACAAAAATGCACAGTTGCTGGTTTTGGCCATCAACCAGGCATTGCAGAGCGAAGCTTTCACGACAGTGGGAACCAGACAAATCAGAAAAGGATCTAACGAAAAAGTGGCGCAATTGCTCAACGACATGAAAGCGGGACACGTCCACACTTTAATCATGAGCGGCGTTAATCCGGCTTACACTTTGCCAAACAGCAAAGAATTCACAACGGCATTGAAACAAGTGAAGACTTCGGTTGCTTTCTCTTTGAAAGAAGACGAAACAGCTTCCCTGACTACGATCGCTGCCGCTGTGCCACATTACTTAGAATCATGGAACGACGTGATGATTACGAAAGGGACTTATTCCCTGACGCAGCCAACCATCCGTCCGATCTTCAATACCAAACAATTCCAGGACGCTTTGATGTCATGGAACGGAAACGCAGGAACTTATTACGATTACCTCAAAGCAAACGCATCTGCAATGGTAGCCGGTTCTTCATGGAACCAGGTTTTGCATGATGGTGTTTATGTTATGGGTTCAACCGCTGCTGCAGGAACCGGAGTTATTAATGCCGGAGCTGCCGCTGCTACGTTGGCGCAAACCAAACCAGCTGCAGGATTCGAATTGAACTTATATACTAAAGTAGGTTTGGGAGACGGCCAACAGGCAAACAACCCATGGCTGCAGGAATTTCCTGATCCAATCACAAGGGTTTCATGGGACAATTATGTTACCGTTTCAAGATACGATGCTGAAAAAGGCCTTGGAATGTCCAACGAGATTGTTGCCAACGGCGGACTTAACGGAAGCTATGCGACGATTACGGTTGACGGAACGACATTAGAGAAAGTACCGGTAATTATCCAGCCAGGTCAGGCGATTGGGACTTTAGGGCTTGCTTTGGGTTATGGACGCTCAGCCGCGATGAAAGAAGCGATGGTAGTGGGCGTTAACGCTTACTCATTATATAAAGGATTTAACGACGTCCAGTCGGCTACTATAAAAAATGCTGGTGGAGAACATGAGTTTGCTTGTGTCCAGGGACAGAAAACGTTGATGGGCCGTGGCGATATCATCAAAGAAACGACTTTGGAGATTTTCAATACCAAACCGGCCAAAGAGTGGAATGAAGTGCCGATGGTATCTTTAGACCACCAGGAAGTGGAAGCTACGAAAGTAGATTTATGGGAATCGTTCGACCGTTCTGTCGGACACCATTTCAACCTTTCGATTGATTTGAACGCTTGTACCGGATGTGGCGCCTGCGTCATTGCCTGTCATGCAGAAAACAACGTGCCTGTAGTAGGGAAATCCGAGGTAAGAAGAAGCCGCGACATGCACTGGCTGCGTATCGACAGGTATTATTCTTCCGAATTGACTTTCGCAGGGGACAACGTGAAAAAAGAGGAATTCGAAGGCCTATTCGGTAAGAAAGGTTCTTTGGGCGGTTTCGGTGAAATGGAACATGCCAATGACAACCCGCAAGTGTCTTTCCAGCCGGTAATGTGCCAGCATTGTAACCACGCGCCGTGTGAAACGGTTTGTCCGGTTGCTGCAACATCGCACTCGCGCCAGGGCCAGAATCATATGGCATACAACCGTTGCGTTGGTACGAGATATTGTGCAAACAACTGTCCGTATAAAGTGCGTCGTTTCAACTGGTTCCTTTACAACAAAAACAGCGAATTCGATTACCATATGAACGATGATTTGGGCCGTATGGTACTGAATCCGGATGTAAATGTCCGTTCACGAGGCGTTATGGAAAAATGTTCGATGTGTATCCAGATGACGCAATTGACCATTTTGACTGCAAAACGTGAAGGAAGGGAAGTCCGTAAGGATGAATTCCACACCGCTTGTTCTGCAGCCTGTTCTTCAGGAGCGATGGTTTTCGGAGACGTCAACAACAAAGAAACCGAAGTGGCCACATTGGTGGAAGACGACAGGATGTACCATTTACTGGAGCATGTCGGCACCAAGCCAAACGTCTTCTATCACGTTAAAGTCAGAAATACCTAGTATAAAAATAAAATTAATAAACAATATAAAGGATTATGTCGTCTCACTACGAAGCACCCATTAGAAAACCTTTAGTTATAGGTGATAAATCTTATCACGATGTAACAGTAGATGTAGCCGCTCCTGTTGAAGGAAGGGCCAACAAACAATGGTGGATTGTATTTTCAATTGCATTAACCGCATTCCTTTGGGGAGTGAGTTGTATCGTGTACACCGTTTCTACCGGTATCGGATCATGGGGATTAAATAAAACGGTCGGATGGGCTTGGGACATCACTAACTTCGTTTGGTGGGTAGGTATCGGTCACGCCGGAACGCTAATCTCAGCCGTATTGTTATTATTCCGTCAAAGATGGAGAATGGCGATTAACCGTTCCGCGGAAGCGATGACGATTTTCTCCGTAATCCAGGCAGGTTTGTTCCCGATTATCCACATGGGCCGTCCATGGTTAGCATATTGGGTATTGCCGATCCCGAACCAGTTCGGTTCCTTATGGGTCAACTTCAACTCACCATTGCTTTGGGACGTATTTGCGATCTCGACGTATCTTTCGGTTTCACTTGTTTTCTGGTGGACAGGTTTACTTCCTGACTTTGCCATGTTAAGAGACCGCGCTGTAACACCTTTCACCAAAAAAGTATATACCATCCTGAGTTTCGGATGGAGCGGAAGGGCGAAAGACTGGCAGCGTTTTGAAGAAGTTTCCTTGGTTCTTGCAGGTTTAGCGACACCACTTGTACTTTCCGTACACACGATTGTATCGATGGACTTTGCCACTTCCATTATTCCGGGATGGCATACCACGATTTTCCCGCCTTATTTTGTTGCCGGAGCGGTATTCTCGGGATTTGCAATGGTGAACACGCTGCTTATCATCATGAGAAAAGTGTCCAACCTCGAAGCTTATATTACCATACAGCATATCGAACTGATGAATATCGTAATCATGATTACGGGTTCTATCGTCGGGGTTGCGTATATCACCGAATTGTTCATTGCCTGGTATTCAGGAGTAGAATATGAGCAGTATGCCTTCTTAAACAGGGCAACCGGTCCTTACTGGTGGGCTTATTGGTCGATGATGACCTGTAACGTATTCTCGCCACAGTTCATGTGGTTCAAGAAATTAAGGACGAGTATCATGTTCTCCTTCATTATATCGATTGTCGTAAACATCGGGATGTGGTTTGAGCGTTTCGTCATCATCGTGACTTCGTTGCACAGGGATTACCTTCCGTCATCGTGGACAATGTTTTCACCAACATTTGTCGATATCGGGATCTTTATCGGAACCATCGGTTTCTTCTTTGTCTTATTCCTGTTGTACGCACGTACTTTCCCTGTAATCGCACAGGCAGAGGTGAAGACCATCCTGAAGACATCCGGAGAATATTATAAAAAACACAGAGACGAAAATAAAAATTCACATCATGAGTAGTAGCAAAGTTATACACGCCATTTATAATGACGATGATGTATTGATGGAAGCCGTCAGGAAAACACGCATCGCCCATCATCATATTGAAGAAGTATTCACCCCTTTTCCGGTACACGGATTGGATAAAGCGATGGGACTTGCGCCTACGAGACTGGCAATATGTTCTTTTATATACGGCTGCCTTGGGCTCACGGTAGCTACCGTAATGATGAATTATATCATGATCCAGGACTGGCCACAGGATATCGGCGGAAAACCAAGTTTCAGTTACATCCAGAATATGCCGGCATTTGTACCGATCATGTTTGAAATGACAGTATTCTTCGGGGCACACCTTATGGTGATCACTTTTTATATGAGAAGTAGATTATGGCCTTTCAAAGCGGCGGAAAATCCTGATGTAAGAACTACCGATGACCATTTCTTGATGGAAGTTGCAGTAAGCAATAACGAAGAAGAACTCGTTTCTTTTTTCCAGAATACGGGAGCAGTTGAAGTTAAAGTAATCGAAAAGCATTAATAACAGATATGAAAAGGGTATATAAAATAACACTTTTAGTTGGTATTGCTATTTTCGTTTCGTCTTGCCACAACAATTCGAAGCCAAATTACCAGTACATGCCTAATATGTATGAAGCGGTAAGTTATGAGACTTACTCCGAGTCTAATGCTTTCAAAGGTGGCAAAGAAGGACAACTTCCACCGGACGGATCAATAAACAGAGGTTTCGAAGTTTATGATTATCCGAACACCAATGAAGGATACGATGCGGCCAAGGCCAACTCTAAATCGCCGTTGGATTCTTTAGACAGGGCTTCAGGCAAAGGGAAAGAGCTTTTCGAAATCTACTGTGCCATCTGCCACGGTGCTGCCGGTGACGGAAAAGGGAAACTCGTAAAACAGGAGAAATTCCCGGGTGTTCCAAACTATAAAGACAGGGACATCACCGAAGGAAGCGTTTTTCACGTAGAGACTTACGGGAAAAACATGATGGGCTCGCATGCCAATCAGCTGAGCAAACATGAGCGTTGGTTAGTGGCTGCTTATGTCATGAAACTGAAAAGCGAATAATAATTGTAGAACAAACTGATCGTAATTAGCTATGTACACATTTTCAAGTAAATTAAAAACATTTTCTTTTATCCTGATGATCGTCGGTATTCTTGGGATAGGATATGGTTTTTTAACTGCACCAAAAGATATTCAGGAAGTGGAGAAAATCCTTGCCGCCGAAGCACACCACGAAGGCGGTCATGGAGCGGCAGTCGCAGAAGGCCACGAAGCCGCAAAACCTGAAGCGCACGAAGCGGAAACAGATACGGCGAAAATAGCGGCAACACCAGCAGTGAATGTC
>DATHGE010000262.1:0-2523 GCA_035317805.1 Flavobacterium sp.
AAGATATCGCATCGGTTTTCTGGAAAGGCCTCGGAATCCTCAATATTGAAAACCTTTTTGCGATCATCGGCGGAAGCCTCGGCGGCGGAATTGCCTGGGAAATGGCTGCGCTCAAACCCAATGCAATTGAAAATCTCATTCCGATTGCGACCGACTGGAAAGCGACCGATTGGGTAATCGCCAATGTTCTCGTACAGGATCAAATCCTCAACAATTCTGACAATCCGATTCCGGACGCACGCACGCACGCTATGTTGTTGTACCGAACGCCACAATCGCTGACCCGTAAATTCAACCGGAATAAAAGCGGGGACAATTTTGATATTGAAGATTGGCTGATCCATCACGGCATCAAATTGCAAAATCGTTTCCGGCTGGCGTCTTATAAACTGATGAACCATTTGCTGCGCACGATCAATATTGTCAATGCGAAAGAAGAATTCCTTCAAACTGCGTCCAAAATTGAATCGAACATTCACCTGGTTGCAGTCGATACGGATTTATTTTTCATTCCGTCGGAGACACGCCAAACATACGAAGTCTTGCAACTCATCAAATCCAATGTATTTTACCATGAAATCCAATCCATCCACGGCCACGACGCTTTTTTAATCGAATACGAACAGCTTTCCAAAATCATCCAACCCATTTTCAACACCCAAAAACAGCCCAATTATGCCACACAGAATTAACATCGTCCTTTTCGGAATCGGAAATGTCGGCAGCACGCTCATATCGCAGGTGCTCGAAAGCCAGCAGTTTTTTCTCGAAAAGAAAAATATCGAACTCAGGTTCCCGATCATCACCAATTCAACCTTGGCTTTCTTCGAAAAAGATGGCATCAAAAACCAATGGGAAGCCAATTTCGCCCAATCCGCGATCCCATTCCGTGTAGCGGATATTATCGAATACGCCAAAAACTTCGAACTCGAAAACCTCATTGCCATAGACGCGACCGCGAGTTCCGAAATCGTAAAATCCTATATTCCGTTAATCCAAAATGGTTTCCACATCGTTGCGGCGAATAAAATCGCGAATACGTTAGGTCATGATTTCTACAAATCGATCCGGAAAAATCTAAAGAAATTCGACAAACAGTTTTTATACGAAACCAATGTCGGCGCCGGATTGCCGGTCGTCAACACGATCCGGGATTTGCATTTTTCAGGCGAACAGATTACCAAAATCAGGGGCGTTTTCTCGGGTTCGTTGAGCTACATCTTCAACAGGTTCGCCAAAGAAGACCTGCCGTTTTCCAGAATTCTGCAGGATGCCGAGAAATCCGGCTATACCGAACCCGATTCCCGCGAAGACCTTTCCGGAAACGACGTCGCGAGGAAATTGCTCATTCTCGCAAGAGAAATTGAATTCCACGCCGAATTCGCCGATATCAAAATCACCTCCCTTTTGCTCCCAAACCTGAACGAGAAGAATTCCAAGGCCGAATACGCCATCAGCAAAAATCTTTTCGATAAACCCTACAAAATCGCAAAGCTCACGCAGAAAGAAAACCACGTGTTGCGTTACATCGGCGAACTCGACCTGACCAACAAAACGCTTGAAGTAAAACTCGTCTCCGAACCAAACCACACTGCATTGGGCCAACTCAAAGGCGCCGACAGCCTCATCGAAATCTACACCAGATCCTATGGCGAAAACCCAATCGTCATCCAGGGCGCCGGAGCAGGCAAAGAAGTCACCGCCCGCGGCGTACTCACCGACATCCTCAGAATCGCCGAAACCATCACGCGAAAAGAAACCGTCATGTCTTAATCGATTGTCATCCCAAGATTTCCCGAGCGCGTCACCCAAGATTGTCCTCCCGAGCGCGTCATCCACGATTGTCATCCCGAGCGCAGTCGAGGGACAAACTACATCCTTCTCGGATATTTTTCACCTAACCATTGTAAAATCAAAACCAATTGCCGTACTTTGCAACGTTCATAAACATATTGTCAGTTATCACGAAAGGCAGAGGGATTAGACCCGGTGAAGCCTTAGCAACCCTTTAACTTAAAGAAGGTGCTACATTCTACTTTGATTTTTTCAAGGACAGATAACCACGGAATTCCCCTCACTTTCCACGATAACTTATAGTATTTTTTGAAGCAGAACATTTGGTGCATCAATTCACCAGTCGTCCCGCTATCCGCTATATCTTTTTTGCACCACATTCGGTGTCAGCCCGAGCGCAGTCGAGGGCAAAAAAGGATATTTGCTGCTATCGGGGCTAAGCAACAACATTTTTAGCCTTTAAGAAACTTAGGAAAGACAACATGTCAAAAGTACAAGAAGAAATACAAAAGAGAATCCTCATCCTCGACGGCGCCATGGGAACCATGCTGCAGCGCTACAACTTTTCCGAGGAAGATTTCCGCGGCGAACGCTTCAGGGATTTCCCGCATCCGCTCAAAGGCAACAACGATTTGCTGTCACTCACGCAGCCGCAGGCCATCCGCGACGTGCATGCGAAATATTTCGAAGCCGGCGCCGACATCATTGAAACCAATACTTTTTCAGGAA
>DATHGE010000263.1:0-19833 GCA_035317805.1 Flavobacterium sp.
TATTCAATAACAATTCCCATATTACTTGTGTCGACCCGAACGATGCCATCCGTGACCATTCCGAAATCGGCCAAAGTATCGCCAGGATAGAATTTGAAATGCCCATCAACATCACCATGATGGAAGAACGGATCATGAAGAAGGATTTTCTCACGAAGCAGGATATTATGATCGTGAGCCTCGAAAGCTGGAAAAAACTGGTCGATTCGCAAAGCATCTGGCTCAGCAATATTCCGTCGGTATTAATCATTAAACCTTAAGCCATGGATTGGATTCTGCTCATCATCGCCGGCTTTTTCGAAGTGGGTTTCGCATCCTGTCTGGGTAAGGCGAAGGAAACTTCAGGAAATATTTCAACCTTTTGGATGATCGGGTTTTTCATCTGCCTTTCCATCAGCATGGGCTTATTGTATAAAGCGACACAGACGCTCCCGATTGGGACGGCTTATGCGGTCTGGACCGGAATCGGCGCTGTCGGTACGGTTTTGATCGGAATATTTGTCTTTAAGGAACCGGCGACTTTCTGGAGGATCTTTTTCCTGTCGACCCTAATCGCGTCGATCGCAGGGTTGAAGTTTGTGTCAAGCCATTAATCTGAACCCAATGGAAAACAGCGGCCTCATTTTATTATCTACAATTCTGCTCCTGCTGGCGGTGATTGGCTGGCTCGTTTTCCGCTTGCTGAAATCCGAAAAGAACAAGAGAAAAACCGAGGAGAAATTCTACCTGCTCGAAATGAAAGTCAACGACCTGCAACTCGAGACGCTCGAATCCAGGCTCAATCCGCACCTGTTCAAAAACATCCTTAATTCGATTCAGTCACATGCTTATCAGACATATTTCGCGATGGACAAACTCGGGAATGTGCTTGATTACATCCTGTATGAAAGTCGCAAGAAACTGGTTTCTCCAAAAGAGGAAATCGAATTCGCGCTCAATCTGATCGAAATCAACAAGATTAAAGTCAGCCCGCTTTTCGAGCTCAAGGTCAAAACCAAAATCAACGAAAACGAATCGTTGTATGATCAGCCGTTGCTCGCGCCGCTCATTTCCATCGACCTGATCGAAAATGCTTTTAAGCACGCCGATCTGCAGAATTCCGACGCCTTCATCTCGATCGTTTTTGAATTCCGCGACAACTGCTTTTACCTCACGGTTTCCAATAAGATTTCAGACAAGAAAGCGCTCCAGAAAGCCAACAGCGGCATCGGGACAGCCACTTTGGAACAACGCCTCAGGATTATCTACAAAGACCAGTTCAAACTGGAGCGTTTTGTGGAAAACGACATTTACACCGCATACCTAAAAATTAACCTGCTTGACTACAAGACTCAAATGTTTACTGCTTGATGACGAACTGCCGGGGCTGACGTATCTCAAGATGATCTGTGAAGAAATTCCGGAACTTGAGGTCGTGAAGGCATTCGACAACCCCGAAAAATTGTTGGCCGAAATTGCGTTTCTCGATTTTGATCTGGTGATTTCAGATATCGAAATGCCCGGAATCGACGGATTGACACTGGCGAAATTACTCCAAAATAAACTCGTTATTTTTACCACGGCCTACAAGGAATACGCTGTCGATGCGTTTGATATCGATGCGGTCGATTACCTTACCAAACCGGTCAAGAAAGAGCGTTTGCAAAAAGCGGTAGAAAAGGCGGTAGAGCGTTTTAATAAAGCGGACACAAGTAAAAAATTTACTTCCGTCAACACCGATAAAGGCAAGGCGCTTTTGTATTTTGATAAAATTATTTTAGTGCGTACTGCAAATTCCGACAGCCGCGACAAGGAAGTATTATTGAATGACCAAACGCAGCTATTGCTCAAAAATATCAATTTCGATACGCTTTCCAATGAATTTCCGGGCGCCCATTTCTGCCGCATCAACAAAAAGGAAATTATTGCGATGAATGCGGTGAAATTTTTCAGCCATGACGAAATCACACTCCAACTTTCTGATAAAAACGGAAAATTTATAGTCGTAAATTTGAGTGAGACTTACCGTCCGGAGTTTTTAGCGAAGATCAGAATCTGAGTTGTTACAAAGTTTTTCCGTCTTGTTACATCCGCCCGAAATTAGCTTTCGAAATATTTCAGGGCATCCAAATCACTTCTCATATTTGCAGCAAATTGCCAAACGATTAAAACAAAAACATGGGAAAGTTTAAAAATTCATTCTTTTACATCATCATCATCGGGAGCTTTTCGGCACTGATGTATTGGATCATTTTACAGGGAAAAATGCTCGAGACCGGAAGGGACATCGCCCCGAAAGCGCTCGAAAGCGGCCATTGGAATAATTTCATTTCTTCGATGCAGCAAAACCTGCAGCATCCGCTCGCGATCCTATTGGTCCAGATTATCTCGATTATTTTTGTCGCACGGTTTTTTGGATGGGTTTGCCGTAAAATCGGGCAGCCATCGGTTGTAGGTGAAATCATAGCCGGAATTATCCTCGGGCCATCTTTGGTCGGAATGTACTGGCCGGAATTTTCAGGAATGCTGTTCCCAAAAGAATCGCTTGGCAATTTACAGTTCCTGAGCCAGATCGGATTGATCCTTTTTATGTTTGTCATCGGGATGGAACTCGACCTCAAAGCACTGCGGAATAAAGCGCACGAAGCCGTCGTAATAAGCCACGCCAGTATTATTTTGCCTTTTGCACTCGGAATCGGACTGGCTTATTTCATTTACGGTTCTTTTGCACCGAAAGGCGTCGAGTTTGCCTCTTTCGGATTGTTCCTTGGCACCTCGATGAGCATCACGGCTTTCCCGGTTTTGGCGCGCATCGTCCAGGAACGCGGCATCCATAAAACCAAACTCGGAACCATCGTCATCACTTGCGCCGCCGCCGATGACATCACCGCCTGGTGCATTCTGGCCGCCGTCATTGCGATTGTAAAAGCCGGCTCTTTTACGAGTTCGCTTTATGTGATCGCACTCGCCGTTGGTTACGTTTTCCTGATGCTCAAAGTCGTCCGCCCATTTTTGAAACGTGTCGGCGATTTGAAATCGACGCGTGAAAGCCTGAGCAAACCGGTCGTTGCGATTTTCCTGCTGACGCTGATTATTTCGGCTTATGTTTCTGAAGTGATCGGAATCCACGCCTTGTTCGGGGCGTTTATGGCCGGCGCGATCATGCCCGAAAACAACCGTTTCCGCAATATTTTTATCGAAAAAGTGGAAGATGTTTCTGTGATTTTGTTGCTTCCGTTATTTTTTGTTTTCACCGGATTGCGCACCGAAATCGGATTGCTTAACGATCCGTACCTGTGGAAAATCACCGGACTGATTATTTTTGTTGGTGTGGCCGGAAAGTTCTTCGGAAGCGCGCTCGCGGCAAAATTCGTCGGGCAGAACTGGAAAGACAGCCTGTCGATCGGCGCCCTGATGAATACACGCGGATTGATGGAATTGATCGTCCTTAATATCGGATATGATCTTGGTGTATTGTCCAAGGAAATTTTCACGATGATGGTAATCATGGCTTTGGTGACGACATTTATGACCGGCCCGGCGCTCGACCTGATCAATTATATCTGGAAAGACAAGGTGTCCATCGTTCCCGAGGAAATCAGCAGCAAGAGCAAATACCGGATTTTATTGTCGTTCGCTTCGGCGGAAAGCGGGAAATCATTGTTGAAAATAGCGAATAGCCTCGTGAAAAAACAAACCGGAAATACCGTCGTTACGGCGATGCACCTGTCTTTGAGTTCGGAATTGCATTCGTTTGATGTGAAAGATTACGAACGGAAAACCTTTTCGCCTGTAATCGCCGAATCGGAAAACCTTGAACAAAAGATCACGACACTTTTTAAAGCCACAAACGACATCGACTCGGACATTATCGATACGGCAAATACGGGAGAATACGATTTATTATTGATTGGTTTGGGACAGTCTATTTTTGAAGGGACGCTGCTCGGGAAAGTGCTCGGCTTTACGACAAGGATTATCAATCCTGATCGATTGATCGATAAATTCACCGGAAAGGAAGGCCTGTTTGAAAATTCGCCATTCGACGAGCGTACCAGACAGATTGTGACCAAAAGTAAGATGCCGGTCGCTATTCTTCTCGATAAGGAATTGCACGAAATCAACCACGTTTTTATGCCGGTGTTTGATACCAAGGACGTTTTCCTGATCGAATATGCGCAGAAACTGATCCACAACAACGGCTCGCAAATCACGATTCTCGACGCTGCGGGTGAAATCAAGGGCAATGCTGAAATCAGGGAAAGCATCCGTTCTATCGAACAAACCGCGCCAAACCACATTATGCTGATGAACGAGCGGACGGTGAAAAAGGAATTCCTCGACCAACAGGATTTGATGGTGATCAGCCTCGAAAGCTGGAAAAAACTCGTCGATTCACACAGCACCTGGCTCAACAATACGCCGTCGGTTTTGATCATCAAGCCTTAACTAATCATTTAAAATTTATCGGTATGACTTTAAAATTACAAACCGTAATGCTGCTTTTTGTAGTGTTATTTTCTACTGCTGCCTTTTCCCAAACGCCAACAGAAACGGCTCCGAAACCTCAGGACAAGAAGCAAATCGACTTTGGGATCGACGGGATGATCGGCGTTTCTTACGGAAGCAAAACATTGGGAATAAATGTCGGCGGCCCAAGCCTGAAGCTCAAAATCAACAGTTTTAAAATTGGTGTCGGCGCTTTCCCGTCGTTGATTGTCGTTGATGAGAAAGCATTTCCAAAACTCGCAGTTTCACCGATTGTGGAATACAAAAAATTCATGCTCATTACACCTTATTACGGTTATGACGCCAAAGACAAAATGATCTGGACTTTCGGGATTGGCTATAAATTCAGGTAGTATTTACAACCCAAGATTGAGCACAAAAGACAATTTCACCGCAAGGTTGTCTTCAAAACGGCTCAATTGGTTCGGGCCGTAGCGGTAGAACCCAGTGAGTCCGAAGCCGCTGTAAATCTGGTTGAGCTCGATTCCGGATTCGAAGAAGCCTTTTTCCAAAGTCTTATAATCGATGCCCGAATGCTGTTCGGGTTTGCCCATCGTTCCGTAGGCCATCCTTGAGACCAGCACGAGACTCGGCTTCACTTTCCGCATCAGCTTCATCCTTTTGAAGCCATGCTTGAGTTGGAACATCGCGTATTCGCTCGAAAAGAACTCATTGAAATACATCGTTTCAAAGGCATTTTTCCCTGCAATCGTGATGCGTTGGATCAGATGGTCCTTGGTCAGGTTGTTTGGCGAAGTATTGTAGAGATGCGTCAGCGGAACATCACCATAAGCATATCCGGCTTCGAGCAATAATGCAGTTTTTTGTCCGTTGAGGTATTTCTTTTCGAACTCCGTCCGGAAGTCGATTTTTCCAAAAACAAAATCATTCCCCAGCAATTTCGGCAGCGCCTGCGTAAACTGGATCGTGAATTTCGGGAACCGTTTTTCGACCTCAAGGCGGCCGTAAGGCGTTTGCATATAATCGCTGAAAGGATTCCACTGCAGCGCGACCTGTGCCGTGGTCATGGTGTAATTGCGGTATATGGTGCCGTCGTTGGTATAGACATAATCGAATTTCGGCTCGACCGTACTGTAAGTTAGTTGCCAGATGCTTTCGGTTTTCGGAATGATTTTCGTCTCAAGGTATAGGCGCCAGCTTTGATAGGCATAAAACGTACTCACGTTAATCGGCCGCGGATCGTACAACTTGAAAACCCGCTTGTCAATAGCAAAAGAGGTGCTTCCGATTTCACGGACGTCATCGGTATACGAAGCGCCGATCCACGAACCCGAGAATTTCCCAACGCGGGCGCTGAAGCCGAGGCTGTATTTGAAAACGCCGTCCTTGACGCCATATGCCGTATAGCCATCGATGCGGTATTTTCTGGAAAACTTTTCATTCGTCCTTCCGCCAAGGCCCACACGAAAACCTTCATAATTGTTGTAACTCAGCAAATAACGCAAATCCATATCGAACGGCCCGAAAGGTACATAGCCGTTGAGGATTTTCCTTCCCTGAAGCAGCCTTTTCTCGATGCGCTCTTTCTGCACCAGGCTGTCAAGGGCAAAATAGGTTTTCTTGCTGCGGATGTCGAGGCTGTCTTTGCGGAACTTATTCCAGAAAGATTCCGGCCTGTTTTCGGCATCGTCTTTCACTTCAATATAAATCGAAGGGTTTTTTATCGCGACCGGAAGGTTGTAGGTAAAATCGAAGAAATTCGTTTCCGAAAGCACATAGGTGAAATCTGAAGCGGCTTTGGGGCGCGAGTGCGTGATATTGTTGTCTTCATCATCGGCGTCAAATTTTACGGTTTCGCCAAGGATTCGGATGTCGTCTTCATTTTTCCCTTTCACGATCCGAAAATTCCTGTTGGTCGGAAACCACAGTTTTTGCTCGGGCAGGTAATTGAATTCGTGCGTCCCACTGATATCGAGTACGCCCTTGATGCGCATAATCGCTTTGGCGACGGCGTAATTTTCGCTGTCGATATAGAGCACGCCTTCGAGTCCGGCCGCCTTTCTTTTTTTCTTATTCTTAAAATAAACCATCCAGGTCTTCCGGCCCTGAATTTCAGTGCTGTCGAGTAATTTGAAGTTGTAATCGGAAAAGGAATCGTTCGAGATCGGGCTGTTGTATTTGGTTTCGAAAAGTTCATAATGGTTGTCGTAAATAGAAAACGACTGCAGGTTGAACGCGAGGATTTCATAAATCGGAAGTTTGAAACCCGACATTTTTGTGCCGAGTACGGTTTCCTTCAGGCTGTTTTTACTGAACTGGTACTGCGACACCTTTTCGGTCTGGAACAAGTGCTGCTGCCGGATCACCTTTTTGAATTTGTAATCGGAAGAGTCGATTTCCTTGAATTTTTCCCCTTTCCCCTTTTTGACGAAAATCGAATCGATGCGGCCGTCGATAGAATCGGGATTGGCCGTGATGACAAGTTTATTATAGGCCTTGAACTCGAAGCTGTTGAGTCTTTTCTGCGGGTTGTTACTGTCTTTGAGACGGATGGTTTTTCGGATGATGGCGAGCGCGGGATTCTCATTCGGAACAGTAACCTCGCTGAGTTCATCCGATTTTGGAGAAAGTGAGATACTGTAGAATTTTTTCTTTTCGTCGGTCTGGATTGTAGTTTTTGCAAACCCTATGTAAGAAACGGTAAAACTGTTTATAGCGATTTTCGTATCCAGCGTAAACTTTCCGTCGACATCCGAAATCGTGTAATCGCCGTTATCGGAAGCGATAGAAGCGAACGGCAGCGGCTTTTTATTAGATCCGTCCTTCACAATTCCGCTTACGTGGAACTGCGCCTGGGTTCCAAGCGAGAAAAAGAAGAATGACAATAAAAAATACTTCATCGACAGGTTTTATACTGCGGTATTTTGCAGCCGTTTAAAAAATAAAAATCCGTCTTGTTTGGGCAACGAGACGGATTTCTTTCGGAATATTCCGACTTATACTTTCATGATTTCCGCTTCTTTCGTCGCCAGGGCCTCGTCTATCTTTTTAATATAGGCGTTGGTGAGGTTCTGCACTTCGTCTTCCGCGTTTTTGCACAGGTCTTCAGAAGTGCCTTCCTTTTCCAGTTTCTTGATTTCGGTATTGGCGTCTTTCCTTGCGTTCCTGATTCCGATCTTGGCATCTTCGGCTTCGACTTTCGCCTGTTTGACCAAATCACGTCGACGCTCTTCGGTCAATGGCGGTACGCTGATGATGATGTTCTCGCCGTTGTTCATCGGGTTGAAACCGATATTGGCATTCTGGATCGCTTTCTCGATCGGGTGCAGCATGTTCTTTTCCCAAGGCGAAACCGTGATGGTCCGTGCGTCGGGAACGTTGATGTTGGCCACCTGCGAGATCAGTGTCGCCGACCCGTAATAATCTACGAACACGCCGCCAATCATGGCAGGGCTCGCTTTTCCGGCGCGGATGTTCGTGAATTCCTTCTCGAGGTGCGCGATAGAACCCGCCATGGATTCTTCGGTGCTGTCTAGTATAAAATCAATTTCTTCGGTCATTGTGCTGTTGATTTTTCGTTTTGTGTCATTGCGAGGAACGAAGCAATCTTCCCATCGAATGACAATTGTTCTTATTTATGATGGAACCTAGCCCCGATTGCAGCAAGTATCCTCGTAGAGATACTGCGGAAAGCGGGAAAATGCTCCTGAAAATTATTCCTTAAACGTTAACTACGGTCCCGATATTTTCGCCTTCACAAATTTTTGTGAGGTTCCCGGCCTTGTTCATGTCGAAAACCAGTATCGGCAATTTATTTTCCTGGCTCAAAGTGAATGCGGTCGAATCCATCACGTTGAGGCCTTTTTTGATGACATCCTCGAAAGTGATCGTGTCGAATTTTATCGCTGACGGGTCTTTTTCGGGATCGGCAGAGTAGATGCCATCGACCCTCGTTCCTTTTAAAATCACATCGGCGTGGATTTCGACGCCACGTAAAACCGCTGCGGTATCGGTCGTGAAATAGGGGTTTCCGGTTCCGGCCCCAAAAATCACGATACGCCCTTTTTCAAGATGGCGTACTGCGCGTCTTTTGATGTATGGTTCGGCAATCGCCTCGATTTTCAATGCGGTCTGCAGGCGCGTGAGCATGCCTTTGTCTTCGAGCGCACCTTGTAAGGCCATCCCGTTGATAACGGTTGCGAGCATTCCCATGTAATCACCCTGGACACGGTCCATCCCGTTGCTGGCCCCTGCTACGCCGCGAAAAATATTGCCGCCTCCGATAACGATGGCGATCTGGACGCCTTTATCGTGGATCTGCTTGATTTCTTCGGCATATTCGGCGAGCCTTGCGGGATCGATTCCGTATTGGCGGTCGCCCATAAGCGCTTCGCCGCTTAATTTCAGGAGTATTCTTTTGTACTTCATTTTGTCTTTTTCAGTTGCGTGGTGCTTTCGCTTTGTGTATGAAACCGAATGTCCACCGGACATTCTCTTAATATCAAATGTGGTGCAAATATAATGATATTCTGTTTTCGTCACCCGCTTTTTTAAAAATGTTAAGCAAAGCCGAATATGGATGGATTTCTGTTTTAAAGTGGTAATTTTATAGTTCAAATACCTGCAAGATGATGAAATTAGCCGTGGCGGAAAGTATGCAGAAATCCCATTCGTATGTGAAATACAGGGCGATTGTGACCAATCTTCTCAAAGATGGAAAATCTTCGGGGAAGGAACAGTCGGAAACGCTCACGCATTATTCTGAACTGAATGAAGCGCGCATGAACCGCCTTGATAAAAAAATGGTGATCTTGGAAGAGAACATCCAGAAACTGCTGGCCCTGAAAAAAAATTACATCTGGCTGGTACTTTCCGAAGGTTGGTGTGGCGATGCGGCGCAGATTCTTCCGGTGATGAACAAAATGGCTTCCATTGCGCCGAATATCGATTTGAAAATCGTCTTCCGCGATGAGAATGAAAGCCTGATGCATGCTTTTCTGACCAATGGCGCAAAATCAATCCCGAAGCTGATTGTGCTTGATGCGGAAACTTTAAATGTGCATGGAAGCTGGGGACCGAGGCCAAAAGGTGCGACCGATTTATTTATAAGTTACAGACGACAGTACGGAAAGATTGACGAAACCGCCAAAACCGAACTGCAGTTGTGGTATCTGCATGACAAAGGCGTGGGCACGCAGACAGAAATTTCTGATTTGATGGTTGATCTCGATAATCTGATGTACGCCAAAAGGTAATTATTCCTTTGGCAGGGAATCCACAAACGCCATGACATCTATGGCATTTTCCACATTGTAATCCCCGATTTTTGTACGGCGCAAGGCAGTCAGGTGTGCGCCTGATTTTAAGGCGATTCCGAAGTCATAAGCGAGCGAACGGATGTAAGTTCCTTTGCTGCATACGACGCGAAAATCCACTTCGGGCAATGCGATCCTTGTAATTTCAAATTTGTGAATAGTGGTTTTTCTGAACGCAATTTCTACCTCTTCTCCCGCACGCGCATGCTCATACAAACGCTTGCCGTCTTTTTTGATGGCGGAAAAAATAGGCGGTTTCTGGTCGATTTCGCCCAGGAATTGTTTGGTGGTTTCGTAGATTAAATCATCGTTGATATGGGAAATCGGGAAGGTTTCGTTGATTTCTGTTTCGAGGTCATAGGAAGGTGTGGTCGCCCCGATGTGAAAAGTCCCAGTGTATTCTTTGGCCTGTCCCTGCAGTTCTGAAATGATCTTCGTAAACTTTCCGGTGCAGACTAAAAGCAGTCCCGAAGCCAATGGATCCAAAGTGCCGGCATGTCCGATCTTGATTTTCTTTAATCCAAGCTTGCTCTTTAAGGCCCATTTCATCTTATTCACCGCCTGGAACGATGTCCAGTGCAAGGGCTTGTCAATTAAGAGCACCTGTCCGTTTTGAAAATCTTCGGCAGTCATTAGATTATGGTAAGCGGATGAATCCAGAAATGAATGGCCAATAAAGCCAGTCCGGCGATAATGCGGTAATATCCGAAAACCTTAAAGCCGTTTTTGCTCAGGAATCCGATAAAGGTTTTGATGGCTAAAAGCGCGACGATAAATGCAATCACATTTCCGATAACCAATAAATTGACCTGGTCGTGCGTCAACACATAACCGTCTTTGTAATAATCGTAGCATTTTTTGACGGTTGCGCCAAACATGGTGGGAACGGCGAGAAAGAAGGAGAATTCGGCTGCGGTCTTTCTGGATAAACGTTGGGACATTCCGCCGACGATGCTCGCGCCGCTTCGGGAAACGCCCGGAATCATTGCGAGGCATTGGAATAATCCGATTTTGAATGCAGTGAGATAAGTGATTTCCGTGCCGGATGCGTCTTTAAACCATTCGTCCACCTTCAATAAAATGATGCCGCCAAGAACGAGTGAAACCGCAACGGTGACCGGATTTTCCAATAGGGCGTCAATGGCTTTGCTGAACAGCAACCCGAAAACGACTGCCGGAATAAAAGCCACAAGCAGTTTAAAATAAAAGTCCAAGGATTGGAAAAAGCGTTTGAAATACAGCACAATGACCGAAAGAATTGCTCCAAGTTGGATGACTATCGTAAATAATTTGGTGAAATCGTCGTGCGCAATCCCGAAAAATGAGCTTGCGATAATCATATGCCCTGTCGAAGAAACCGGTAAAAACTCGGTCAACCCTTCAATAACGGCAAGTACGATGGCCTGTAATACGTCCATTTAAACTTTCTTTGGATTTTTAAGCGTCGAATAAACGGTGATTCCGAAACCAATCAGCACTAACGTTGGCGCCAGCCTGATTCTCCTGAAACTGAAAATCGCCTCGTTGAATACTTTCGGATCTTCGCTTCCGCCGCCTGCCATCAGGATAAACCCGAGCGCAATGACTGCAATGCCGATCAGCAGGATTTTGTAATTGATCTTATCGAAGAGAAATTCCGGTTTAGCTCCGCTCGGTTCGGCTCCGCCGCGGGTGTGTTCTTTATTTTCCATAGTTTTTTAATTCAGATTTAGTACAGGTCGTCCGTCCTTAAATTGAGGAAACGCTGCGTCGCGAAAAACGTGCTGATCCAGGTAATCAGGATTCCGACCAGTAAAACGCCAATCAAAACAGCACCAATCAATATAGGTTCTGCCAAAAGTTCCAGTCCCGGATAAGTAATATTGAGCCAGTATAAAGTCCCTATAAGTGCTACAATCGCGAGTACCGAACCGACGATTCCAAGCCAGATGCTTCTCCAGATAAACGGTTTGCGGATGAATGATTTCGTTGCGCCGACCATCTGCATCGTTTTAATAATGAAACGGTTCGAATAGATTGACAATCGCATGGAACTGTTGATGAGCAATACCGCCACGAGCGCCAGGAATCCACTTACGATCAAAATCCACAAACTCACTTTTTGGATATTGTCGTTGACGAGGCTCACGAGCTGTTTGTCGTAAACCACGTCGGAAATCATCTCGTTCATACGGAAAGAAGTCTCGATTTTGCGGATGCTTTCGGTGTTGATGTATTCGGCGTTGAGGTAAATATCGAAGGAATTCTGCAAGGGGTTCATTCCCAAAAACTCCATAAAATCCTCACCGATGATGTCCTTGTGGTTTTTGGCCGCTTCTTCTTTCGTCACGTAAGCATACGATTTGACGAATTTTTCCGCCTTGAGCTGGCCCTTGAATGCATTGATGACGCTGTCGTTCGCTTCATTCTTGAAGAAAACGGTCATCGCGATCTCTTCCTTGAAATTATCGGAAAGCCTTTTCGAATTGATCACGAACAGCCCCAGGATACCCAATAAAAAAAGTACCAGGAAAATACTTAATACTACCGAAAAATAAGACGAAATCAGTCTGCGTTTTTGAAACTTTTCGAATGAAGAACTCATAGGTGGATGTAATTATTGGGTAAAAATAATAAAGAATTTCTTTATACATAGTTTATAACGGCCAAAGTTTTAAATTTCGTACAATAAGCGTAAATTTGCGCTCGATTACAGACAAAGACTGTACACGCAATCATTACGTTACATCTGCTCAGCAACCCAGGTTCTCAGCAACTCAGCAACTTTTTATGAAATACAACCCGAACGATATCGAAGCCAGATGGCAAAAATACTGGGCCGAAAACCAGACTTTCGCTGCAGAAAACCACTCCCACACCCGAGGCGAAGCCGAACTGAGCGGAGCTAAACCCAAATATTATGTTTTGGACATGTTCCCTTATCCTTCGGGAGCGGGCTTGCACGTTGGGCATCCGCTGGGTTACATCGCTTCGGATATCTATGCGCGGTACAAACGCCACCAGGGTTTCAACGTGCTGCATCCGCAGGGTTACGACAGTTTCGGATTGCCGGCGGAGCAATATGCGATACAAACCGGGCAACATCCCGATAAGACGACTAAGGAAAATATCGCGCGTTACCGCGAACAACTCGATAAGATCGGCTTTTCATTCGACTGGGAACGTGAAGTCAGAACTTCATCACCCGAATATTACAAATGGACGCAGTGGATTTTCATCCAGCTCTTCAACTCGTGGTACGATAAAAATACCGACAAAGCCGAGAGCATCTGCACGCTGATCCAGACTTTTGAAAAAGAAGGCAATGCCAACGTGAATGCGGTCTCAGATGAGAATATTACAATCTTTACCGCCGAAGAATGGAATAACCTGTGGCGCACCGAGCAGGAAAAAATCCTGCTTCAATACCGATTGACCTATCTCGCGGAAACCGAGGTCAACTGGTGTCCCGGATTGGGAACCGTACTCGCCAACGACGAAATCATCAACGGCGTTTCCGAACGCGGCGGCTTTCCGGTGGTCCGCAAAAAGATGACGCAATGGAGCATGCGGATTTCAGCTTATGCCCAACGTTTGCTCGACGGACTCAAAACCATCGACTGGACGCAATCGCTCAAGGACGCACAGGAAAACTGGATCGGGAAATCAGTCGGCGCTTTGGTGACTTTTAAGGTTTTGGATTCCGAAGAAAATAAAGATTCCGTAGATTATATCTTAACCGGAAATGAGCACAGCCCTTACGAAATTTCCGTTTTTACGACGCGCCCCGATACGATTTTCGGCGTGACGTTTATGACTTTGGCGCCCGAGCACGAACTCGTTTCCAAAATCACGACGCCCGAATGGAAACAATCGGTGGAACAATATGTCGAGGCGACTTCCAAGCGTTCCGAGCGCGAAAGGATGGCCGATGTCAAGACGATTTCGGGCGTATTTACCGGCGCTTATGCCGAGCATCCGTTTACGAAAGAGCCGATTCCGGTTTGGGTGGGCGATTATGTTTTGGCAGGTTACGGAACCGGCGCCGTGATGGCCGTTCCGTGCGGAGACGAGCGCGATTATGCGTTTGCGAATTTCTTCAAAGGGAAAAATGGCATGCTGCCAATCAAGAATATCTTTGCGAATGTCGATATTTCGAAGGAAGCGTATGGCTCGAAAGACAATGTAGAGATCGCCAATTCCGATTTCCTAAACGGGCTCAGCTATAAAGCAGCGACCAAAAAAGCGATTGAAGAATTAGAAAAGTTAGGACAAGGCAAGGGCAAGACGAATTACCGACTGCGCGACGCCGTGTTTTCACGCCAGCGTTATTGGGGCGAGCCGTTCCCGGTGTATTACGTAAACGGAATGCCGCAGATGATCGATGCGCAATACCTGCCGGTCCGTTTGCCGGAAGTGGAGAAATATTTACCGACAGAAGACGGTCAGCCGCCTTTGGGTAACGCCACAACTTGGGCGTGGAATACCGAAACGAACGAAATTGTCAGCAATGATCGGATCGACAATAAAACCGTTTTCCCGCTAGAACTGAACACGATGCCGGGCTGGGCGGGAAGCTCCTGGTACTGGCTGCGTTATATGGACGCGCACAATGACAAGGAATTTGTCTCCAAAGAAGACGAGCAATATTGGCAGAATGTCGATCTGTACATCGGCGGAAGCGAGCACGCGACCGGGCATTTACTGTATTCGCGCTTTTGGAATAAGTTTTTGAAAGACCGCGGGTTTGTTTCTCAGGATGAGCCGTTTAAGAAATTGATCAATCAGGGGATGATTTTGGGGATGAGTGCGTTTGTTTATCCATTTCTAAAAAGCAAAGTCGATATTAGTACAGGTAAAAATTTAGGATTTGACAAAGAAATTTTAATTTCTTATAAATGGATTCAAAAGATAGAATCATTGCCAATTGAAGACAGAACAACTTTCATTGAAAAATATTTAAAAGATAAATTTCTTGAAATAATTTCTTTGGAAGATTATGAAAGATGTCTAGAGCAAATTGTTTTCCCCATCAAAAATACAAGACCTTTTCGTGCTGATGTCAGTTATGTAAATACAAGTGACGAATTAGACATGAGTGGATTTATTAATGATGATAAATACAAAGAATTTAAAGGCGGAAGTTTTATAACTGATGAAAGTGGAAAATATACGGTTTCCCGCGAAGTCGAAAAAATGTCCAAATCCAAATACAACGTCGTCACACCCGATGACATCTGCGAAGAATATGGCGCCGATACTTTAAGACTTTACGAAATGTTCCTCGGCCCGCTCGAACAGGCCAAACCCTGGAACACCGCAGGAATCACCGGCGTTTTCGGCTTCCTTAAAAAACTGTGGAAATTGTATTTTGATGAGCAGGGATTGGTCGTCAATTCCAATCCAGCGAGTAAGGAAGCACTCAAAACATTGCACAAAACCATCAAAAAAGTACAGGACGATATCGAAGGATTCTCGTTCAACACTTCCGTCAGCCAGTTTATGATTGCGGTGAACGAACTCACGACGATGAATTGCCACGAACGTTCCATCCTCGAACCATTGGCAATACTGATTTCGCCTTACGCGCCGCATATCGCAGAGGAATTGTGGAAGCAATTGGGACACGACCAAAGCATTTCGCAGGTTCCGTTTCCGAGATTCAACCCGGAGTATTTGGTTGAAAGCAGCAAGGAATATCCGGTTTCGTTCAACGGGAAAATGCGCTTCACACTCGAATTGCCGTTGGACCTGACCGCCGCGCAAATCGAGGAAATCGTTATGAAAGACGAACGTACCATCAAGCAATTGGAAGGAAGAGCGCCGAACAAAGTGATCATCGTTCCGGGAAAAATCATTAACTTAGTGGGATAATTTAAATAACCCCATCATGGAATTTAAAGCTTCTTACGGCCTCATGACAAAAATAGTCACGGCCGCCATCGCCTTGTTATTTACCGGGCTCATTGTTTTTGGCGCCGGCTCCTCAGAAAGCAGCCGCACCGCTTACGGTGCTATTTTCCTGATCATGGTTTTCGGAATCTGCCTCATCCTTTCGCCAAGAGGCTATTCGGTTACCAAAGATGAACTGCTCATCCACAGGCTCATCGGCAATGTCCATATTAAAAAGGCCGATATCAAAAGCGTTGCAACGCTTGAAAAAGATGACGTCCGTTATGCGATTCGGACTTTCGGCGTAGGCGGGCTTTTCGGGTACTACGGCAAATTCTACAATTCGCGTTTCGGCCACATGACCTGGTATATGACGCGCAGCGACCGGCCGGTTTTGATCACTACTGTGAAAGGTAAGAAAATTGTACTTTCGCCTGATGAGGTCGGCAGTTTTACCGCCGCTTTCCAACCTGTTTAAGGCTATAGCTGCCATTTTTGCAGGAGGAAATGACAAATTTCCTTTGGCGTAAAATTTGATGAAAGGGAAAAACCAAACTTAAAAAATAAAATTATGTATTTGAATTGGATATTGATGGGCGTCATCATGCTCGCGAGCTGGTTCGTAGGCTACAGACTCAAAAGCAAATTTGCGAAATACTCTAAAGTGCAACTGAAAAACGGCATGAGCGGTGCCGAAATCGCCGAGAAAATGCTCGCCGACCACGGAATCCGCGATGTTCGCGTCATCTCAACGCCGGGAAGCCTCACCGACCATTACAATCCGGCGGACAAAACCGTCAACCTCAGTGAAGCGGTCTACAACCAACGGAATGCGGCAGCAGCAGCAGTTGCGGCACACGAATGCGGCCACGCGGTTCAACATGCTACGGCTTACAGCTGGCTCGAAATGCGTTCCAAACTGGTTCCTGTCGTGAGCATGTTGTCCACTTATGTGCCATGGATCCTGATTGCGGGAATCCTGATGATCAGGACTTTTCCAAGCTTATTGCTGGTCGGAATCATCATCTTCGCCGCGATGACCTTGTTTTCGATCATCACTTTACCCGTTGAATATGACGCCAGCAGACGTGCATTGGCCTGGCTCGAAAACAAACACATGTTGACACAGGAAGAGCAGGCAGGCGCAAAAGACGCCCTGACCTGGGCGGCACGCACCTATGTTGTGGCTGCACTCGCTTCAATCGCCACCTTGCTGTATTATGTGATGATTTACATGAACAGGAGATAAGGTTTATATTTCAGATTAAAATCCGCTCTTTTGAAGCGGATTTTTTATGCCCGGCCTTAAAAATGCAGTTCATTAACCAGTAAACGCCATTCCTTTATTGCCGCAAACAGCTTTACGAATTTGAAAGTAGTTTTGACCATCATAATAATTAAAACCTAATAAGATGAAATCACAATTTTTAATTTTGTTTGCTGCGCTGCTTACATTAACCGTTTCGTGTAACAAAGACGATGACAACGCCGCCAATCCGTTAGAGAATGCTAACAACAAGTACACTTTTCAGGGAAACACCATAGCGATTACGGGAGCCGAATATTATTACGCAGATGGCGATACTTACCTCTATTTTAAAGGGACAGGAGTTTCGGATTATGTGTACTTCACTTTTGCCGACATCGATGGGGCAATTCCTACGGGCGCATTTACATTTCACGCTGATCGATACAGCGGCTATATACCCGGCAGCAATTTCTGGGGCGCCTCTGTACTCAATGAAGAAGTACCGTTGGGCATCCATACCACCGGAGGGAGCATTATCATAACCAGTCAGCCGGACGGGGCCTATAAAATCACCTTTACTTTCGTCACGCCATCGGGCGATGTCGTGGGCGAATACAATGGGTTTTTGCTTCCGAGACCATAAAAGGGTTAGTTAGTTTGAAAGATCCGTGGCAAGTACTGCGGATTTTTTTTGAAGCATATTCCCGCTCTCGCCTTTATCTTTTTTGCTTTCCTGCGTCAGCAAAAAAGGATACCGGCTCCATCGGGGCTAGGTTGACAAACAACATTCACAAGCAACTCCCATCCCGGCTGAACGTACATCAAAGGAACGTCATTGCAGGAACGAAACAATCTCATGATATTTACGGTAACCTCAAAAGATTGCTTCGTCGTTCCTCCTCGCAATGACGGTTACAATTGAATCTGCCGTTCAATCTGTTGGTCGAGTGAAATGAAAGTCTCTGTCCTCGAAACGCCTTCAATCGCCTGGATTTTCGTATTGAGCAGGTGCATCAGATGCTCGTTGTCACGGCAGATGATCTTGATCAGGATCGACCAGTTCCCGGTGGTGTAATGGCATTCGAGTACTTCAGGGATTTTTTTGAGTTCGCGCACCGTTTCGGGATTCCGCGCCGCCTTATCGAGATAAATACCCACAAACGCCATCGTGTTGTAGCCTAAAACCTTGTTGCTTACGGTAAACTTCGATCCCGAAATCACGCCGGCCTGCTCGAGTTTGCGCAGCCTTTGGTGAATGGCCGCACCCGAAATCCCGATTTTATTGGCGATTTGGAGAATGGGTTTTCGGGCGTCGTGCATGAGGTCGCGCAGAATTTCCTTGTCGATGCCGTCAATTTCTATTTGGAGGGAATTGATCTTCATGGATTTGTTATTTCAATCAAAAGTAAGAATTTTGTTTTGGATTGAAAGCAAATAACGTAAAATACAAATTGATGTATTGTCATTGCGAGGTGGAACGACGAAGCAATCTGCTGCGGTTTTGGGAATCCGGAAACAGATTGCTTCGCTGCGCTCGCAATGACGGTGTGTTGACAGATGTTGTAAACTAGCCCTGATGGAAGCGGCATCCTTTTGCGAAGTGCAGCGCAGCAAAAGATTGCTTCGCCAGTTCGCTGTGCTCGTGTCAGCGGACTGCAGGAAACAGCTCCTGATTGCTCCGTTCCCCGCAATGACGTTGCTTAAGTGTGTTTTGTGTAAAACCTACAATTTATCCGGGTTATACCCAAAATACGTCATTTCCTTTTCATTGAAAACCACACCGAATTCCTCGAGTTCTTTTAAGATCGGCAGATACACTTCTTTGCTTATCGGAAGCTGCACGCCCGGAGTTGTAATGTTGCCGTTGAGAATCTGTAAAGTCGCCATCGCCACCGGAAGCCCGACGGTTTTGGCCATTGCGGTGTAGGTCTGATCGTCGCCGATACAGACCATTTTGGAATCGATTTGCTTTTTGACACCGTTAATTTCGTACCCGAATTTGTGGTACATCACAATCATGTCTTTGTCGTCCGGCTGTAAAGTCCACGAATCGTTGAGGATTCTTTCGAGGATTTGTGCGGGAGTGGCATTTTTGAGTCCGACTATTTTCTTCGGGTTGAATAAATCCAATTCGAGCAGCTTGTCCCAAATGATATCGTCCTGTTCGATGCCCAATTGCAACCTGAGTTTGATTTCGACAGAATCGCTCGGATGATATGGCAGGAAAAGGTTGGTGAATTCGCGGAAACTGATATTTTCCGAATCATCGATAACATAAGAATCATCGGTCATTCCGAGCTGTACAAACGTATTCCATGCGCGCGAATAGCCCACGCGGCGGATGGTTCCGCGGTATAAAGTGAGGATATCGTCGAGTCCGTAAACGCTGCGGTATTTGAGAGAATCGCGGTTGGCATAACCTTCAAATTTCCCATAACCTTCGACCTCGAGAAACTCTGTCCGCCGGAACAATTTATGATACGGAATGTATTTATAAGTGCCTTCCTGCAGGAATTTCACCGCGCCGCCCTGACCGGCCAAAACCACGTTTCTCGACGCCCAGGTAAATTTGTAATTCCACAGATTGTTGTCGGATTCGGGTGCGACCAATCCGCCGCAGAACGATTCGAACAAGATCATCTTTCCGCCTTTTTCGCGGATTTCGTCGATGATTTTCATCGCGCTCATATGGTCGATTCCGGGATCGAGCCCGATTTCGTTCATGAAGATGAGGTTGTTTTCTTTCGCGGCAGCGTCCAATCCCTGCATGGCTTCGCTCACATAGGAAGCGGTAACCAGATGCTTTTTGAATTTGATACAGTCGTGCGCCACATCGATGTGCATAAAAGCCGGAAGCATCGAGATCACGATATCGGCTTTCTGGATTTCCGCCTGGCGTTGCGTTTCATTGTGAATATCGAGTGCGATTGCCGTAGCGTTCGGATGGTC
>DATHGE010000264.1:0-2312 GCA_035317805.1 Flavobacterium sp.
CCGTGTTCTCGATACGCGCTTTGCAAGCGCACTCGAACTGACGAAAAAAGGATTTCCGCTGCCATCCGGGCTAATTGTCTTCACCTACAATCTGCCATCTGCAACCTACTTCTTAGTCATTTCCCGAAATATCGTTTCCAGGTTCTTATTCTTGAGGTTGAGCTGCAAAGTCTTCAATCCGTTGTCGTGTGCAAAATCGAAAACCGCAGGGCGCATGTCCGTTTCGGAAGAGAAAGTCAGCTCCCACGTCATGTCATGCGTATTGATATAGGATTTGATATGCGGGATTTTCGCGATCGCTTCTTCTTCTACACGAAAATCAAATTCGACTTCGATCACCTGTTCTTTTCCGGCCGAAATGTGCTCGAGTCGTTCATCTTTTACGATTTTACCATTGTTGATGATAATCACGCGGTCGCATATCGCTTCGACTTCCTGCATAATGTGTGTGGAAAGGAAAACCGTCTTGTCTTTTCCGGCATTCCTGATCACATTGCGGATTTCGACCAGCTGGTTCGGATCGAGTCCGGTGGTCGGCTCATCAAGGATCAGTACGTCGGGATTGTGCAATAAGGCATTCGCCAATCCGACACGCTGGCGGAAACCTTTGGACAATTGTCCGATTTTTTTATGGCTTTCAGCAATCAACCCGGTTAAGGCGATCACTTCTTCAATACGCGATTTCGCCACTTTATAGACATCGGCGTTAAAAGCCAGGTATTCCCGCACGTATAAATCCAGGTAGAGCGGATTGTGTTCCGGAAGGTAACCGATTGACAACTGCACCGCTTTCTGCGCGGTATTTACATCGTGGCCATTTACTGTGGCAGTGCCTTCATCGGCGGTCAGATAGGTCGTCAGTATTTTCATGAGGGTGGATTTTCCGGCGCCATTCGGACCTAAAAAACCTACAATTTCCCCTTTTTTTATAGAAAAAGAAACGGCATCGAGCGCTTTTTGCGTGCCATAACTCTTTGATATATTGTTGACTTCAATTGACATAGCGATAATTTTGAACAAAAATAAGCAGAAAAACGGTTTGTTTATGAATTTTGTTACATTTGGAAGGTATTTTAAACAGAATTTTCGTCACAATTATTCTGTCAAATACAAAAACTAAACAAACATTAAAACAAGAAAAACATGAAAAAATTATTCGTAGTTCTTGCATTGGCTATGGTTAGCTTTGCAAACGCACAAAAAGGGTCGATTTTGGTTGCCGGTAACATTGGTTTCTCCACACAAAAAATGGAGGCGAATAGTGGGACCAACAATGAGACAACCAATAACAATTTTTCGATTTCGCCAAAAGTGGGTTATCAGTTTACAGACAATTGGACAGCGGGTCTTGAGGTTGGTGTTGGCACAAGTAAAAACGAAAGCGAAAGCTTCAACGGGTTCATCACTACAACCGCTACAACAAAAAACAACTACCTTTCCGCAGGCGCATTTGTTCGTTACTCAAGACCTTTGAGTGAACTTTTCTCAGTCTATGCTGATCTTGATGCCGGATACCAAAGTGTAAAAACGACCTCTTCAAGCACTTTCAGCACCAATGACCTTGTAGAAAAAGGAAACGGATTTTACGCTGGAATTACACCGGCTTTGTTTATTAATATGAAAAAAGGTTTTGGGTTGAATTTTACCATCGGCGGTCTTGAATATAATTCAGTTGACTTCGATAACGGCAGTACCCAAAGTGACAATACCTCTTTCGGATTTACATTTGGCCAGTCATTTAACATCGGAATTTCTAAAAATTTCTAAATCAATAGGATTATTAAAAAGCATCCCTGACCGGATGCTTTTTTTTTGTTAAAAAAACCGGATTGGGTCGGAGGCGACAATAATTTTTCTATTTTAGCCGAACAAAATAAAAGCATGTTAAATAACAACTCATATTACAGCAATTCATTTTATTTCTTCTGGGAAACGGAAAGGGATTGTCGTATAGTTATTTGAAATTATTAATTCAAAACAAAATATACAATCCCGATGCAAATCGGGATTTTTTTTTGCCCAAAATTATGGATACGAAAATTGGAATACAGGGAATTAAAGGTTCGTTCCACCATCAGGTGGCGCTCGAATATTTTCATCAGGAGGTTGATGTTGACGAATGCATGTCGTTTGAAACGCTTGTCGGAAGTCTGCTCGACGGCACTTCGGAAAAATCGGTTATGGCGATTGAAAATTCGATTGCGGGCTCGATTATTCCCAATTATGCGTTAATCGACAAGCACAATCTGCAGATTACAGGCGAACATTATCTTGATATTCACCAAAACCTGATGGCGCTAAAAGGCCAGGAC
>DATHGE010000265.1:0-3392 GCA_035317805.1 Flavobacterium sp.
CTGTTCGCAATGATTGCATCGGCACAGGTTACAATTACACCTCCGACGTTTAGCGTAACCGACCAGATTACCATCACGGTTTCTTTTGCGAGCGCTACCTGTAACTCTATGGGTACGAATCCGGCAAAGGTTTACATGCATGCCGGAATCGGAAACGATGCCAATGCTTTCGGTTTTTCTGTAGTTGGAAACTGGGCCGCCGACGATGAAGTGGGCGTCATGACCAACAACGGCAACGGAACATGGAGCAAAACCCTAACGCCTTCGGTTTATTTCGGACTCACAGCCGGTCAACAGTCGAGCGCTTCCAAACTCGGAATGGTTTTCCGCAACGCATCCGGTACGCAGACGCTCAAAAAACCGGCAAGCTGTGGCGATTTTATCTTTAATGTGGGTTATTTCCAATCGATCCTGATCACACCCGCGGTCAACAGTGCGACAATTATCAATTCTGGCGGAAGCTTAAATATCCAGGCTTCCAATACCAATGGCAATGCGACTTACGACCTCAAAGCAAACGGAACAACCATCAACATGGTTTCCAATACTGCTTCTTACACATTCAACCATACGGGAATTACAGAAAACCAAAACTACGAACTGCTCATCACCCAAGGCACTTCAGTGCAAAGCAGGAAGTTTTCGGTGATTGTAAATCCGGGAACCATTTCGCAGGCCTTGCCATCGGCGACACTCGAGGAAGGAATAAATTATGATCCCAACGATGCTTCGAAAGCCACGCTGGTGCTCGATGCGCCATTAAAAGATTTCGTCTATGTGGCCGGAAGTTTCAACAACTGGCAGCCGTCTTCGGATTATGCGATGCGTAAAGATCCGTCTTCGACAAAATTCTGGCTCGAACTTACGGGATTAACGCCAGGTACGAATTATTCTTACCAATATTGGGTTGCCGACACTACGCCACTTGCGGGTTCGCCTGCATTGGTGAAAACCGCAGATCCGTTCTCCACTTTGGTATTGTCACCTTATGACGATCAGGATATTCCGGCATCGACTTATCCGAACTTACCGGCTTATCCGGCAGGACAGAACTACGAAGTGACCGTTTTGAAAACCGGGGAAATACCCTACAACTGGCAGGTGACGAATTTTACAAAGCCTAAAAAAGACGATCTGATTGTTTATGAAGTCCTTATAAGGGATTTCGATTCACACCGCAATTTCCAGGACCTGATCGACAGGATCGATTATTTCAAGAACCTAAAAGTGAACGCCATCGAGCTGATGCCGGTGATGGAATTCGAAGGCAACGAAAGCTGGGGTTATAATACGGCTTTCCATATGGCGCTCGACAAATTTTACGGGACGGAAAACAAGCTCAGGGAATTCATCGACTTGTGCCACCAAAACGGAATTGCAGTGATTCTCGATGTCGCACTCAACCACGCTTTCGGAAGAAACCCGATGGACAGGATGTGGATGAGCGATCCTGACGGCGACGGCTTTGGCGGACCAAGTACGGAAAATCCTTATTTCAACGTTACGGCAACACACGCTTATGGCGTCGGAAATGATTTCAACCATTCGCAGCCAAGAACCAAGACTTATGTGAAAAGGGTTATCAAGCATTGGATCGAAGATTTCCATATCGACGGTTTCCGTTGGGATTTAACTAAAGGCTTTACACAAGCGTGTACATCAGGAGATCAAACCTGCACCAATGCCTACCAGCAAGATCGCGTAGACATTCTTAAAGATTACGCCGATTATTCCTGGAGCCTCGATCCTTACCACTATGCCATCTTTGAGCATCTGGGTATCGATAGCGAAGAGCAACAATGGGCCAATTACAGGGTCAATGAAACGCCGAGCAAAGGCGTAATGATGTGGGGCGAATTGTACGAACCATACAAGCAACTCGAATTGGGATTTGCAAGCAACGCCGGTATTACCAGAATGGGTCATGTGAGCAGGGGATTTACAGCCAAACGATTGATGGGTTATCCTGAAAGCCACGATAAAGACAGGCTGATGTATGAAGCGCTGACTTATGGAAATACTGCCGGGACCAATCCGCCGTTCGACAATTTGACGAATTCCCTGACACGGATGTCGGCGATCGGAGCGACTTCTTTGTTGATTCCGGGTCCGAAAATGATCTGGCATTTTGCCGAATTGGGAATGGAAAATTCCATCTGGACGTGTACCGACGGCTCCGTAAATAGCGACAGCGACGCCAATGCCGGAGATTGCAAACTGGCCACCAAGCCACAGCCGCAATGGGCCGACAACTGGCTGGGTGATCCGCAAAGGGCAAAAATTTACAACGATTGGTCAAGGATGATTGCGCTCAAAACCACCGAACCGGTATTCGAAGGCAATTACGCCATCAGTCCGAACGTTTCGGCACTCAAGCCAAGGATTTACATTTATGATGATTCTTTGCCGGCAACGCAACTGAAAAACGTCGTGGTTTTGGCAAATTTCTCCGTATCTGCGACTGATGTGACGCCTGATTTCCCATATACCGGAATCTGGTACAACCTCATGGACAATTCGGTTTTCAACGTGACCAATACTGCCGAAGTGATCAATCTTGGCCCGGGACAATTCCGCGTTTTCGGAAATAAGCCGGTCGTACTGAACACCGATGCGTTTGAACTCAGCGACGGGATCAGCCTTTATCCAAACCCGTCTTCCGATTATTTCGCAATCAATACAAACACCACCAAAGTGGAAGTGTATTCGGTTGCCGGACAATTGGTCAAGACTTTCGGAAAACAGGACAGCGATTACCAATACAATATCAGCGACCTGAGCAACGGGCTCTATATGGTGAAAGCCACAGATGCCAACAATCGCGAAAAAACAATGAAATTAGTTAAGCAATAAATTTTTTGAGTTAGTTAAATTTATTATTTTCCAAAGCCTTTCTTCCGCCATAAAGAAAGGCTTTTTTTATTGCTTTTAACTTGTTCAAAGTTTTCAATAGTAGTAATTTTGCCGAATGAAAAAAACGGTTAAAGCAACGGCAGTCAAAGTCTTGAAGGTAATGGCAATCTCCATTTCGGGGTTATTGCTTATTTTGTTTTTAATTCCGGTCCTGTTTCCGGGACAAATTGCTGAAAAGGTTAAGGATTTTGCGAATGAGAAACTCGAAGGCGAACTCAGCTTTACCGAAGCCAATCTGTCGTTTTTCAATCATTTTCCATCGCTGACGCTGACTTTAAAAGATTTCAAGTTAAAAGGCTCGAAGCCATTCGAGAAAGAGACGCTGATTTCCGCCCATGAGATTGCTTTCGGGATTAATATCAAATCGTTGGTTTTCGACAGCACCATTCGCATCGACAAGATTTTCCTCGCCAATGCGCTGATGAATGTGAAAGTCGACGCACAAGGCCGCGCGAACTATAATGTTTATGTCTCCGATT
>DATHGE010000266.1:0-8785 GCA_035317805.1 Flavobacterium sp.
CCATCTCAAAAAAATTGGAAGCCGAATTGTCGAGCATCCATTTGGTATAGGCGATGAGTTTGTAACTTCCTGTTTTGAGCGTCGTCGGGATGAAGAAATCCCCGGGCGCAGCGCCATTTTCGAGATAAAGCTTGCTTTTGAGTACGCTTTTCTTATCCTGCCCAATGAGTTCGACATAGGCAATTTTACTGATCGTACTCGCGGTTCTGTCGACCGGATTGAGGCAATACAATTTGCAGTGCAAGGTTTCCCCTGTAACCAAAGTGGTCGCATTGGCATGAATGAAAATCGACTCGCCTGTTGATATTGTAGTGGTTTTATAAGCTTCGGGCGCGGTGCTTTTCTGCGCGAAGGCAAACGGATTGCCTGCGATGAGCATGGTTAGGATTAATATGTATTTTAGTCTGTCCAAAATGAAGGTTTTATGTTAGAAGAAAAAGTGGTGCAGTCGCCACATGGCGGAATTACCATGTTGTAGGTATCATTCGCACCCGAATAATAAAGCAGGCTGTTGGTTTGTATGGCCGAAATCAGGTTGTAGCCGTCGCATTCGGGAAGCGCGTAATCAAAGCAGAATCCGAACGTCTGGATGTCGCATTTGGTGAAATATGGCGGCGCCTTTTCTCCCGGAAACAAATCGACATAATTAAAAAACATTCTTTTGGAAGAAACGGAAGACACTTCAAAAAAACCAATGACTTTTTCATTCGGGTTTTCGGATTTCAGGTTTCCATAAAAGAAACCGGGCTGGTTCTGCGACAAAATACTGCCCGAACCAGACGTTTCCCGAAGCGTTTTGTAATAAGTATACGAAGCCAGGTTTTGGATGTATTGCGTGACCAAAATGCTATATCGGTGCGTAATAATATAATTTTTATTGCTGATGAAACGGATCGGATAATAAACCCGGTCTTCACTGAGTCCGCTGGTATTCGTTAAAATGATGTCGGTTGAATTTTTCGTCGAATAACAGGTTCGGGTTTCGCCCTCATGCGGAACAAGATCGATCTCATAATTCCCAGCCTCTCCGCTTACAACGGCCTGAGACGGACTCCATTTTGGTGCAATGATTTTATAGGTTTCTTCATATTTATAGCGGTAATATTTCGAGGAAGCCGTCGGATCATAACTGCTGACATTGATTTCGACGCCCCTGATTCCGTCGCGGACCTGGACACTTGGGACAACATCTATGATGGGATTTACAGGCGTCAATATTTCGGGGGAAGAAGTATAGGATATGCCTTTGTTTGTGATAATGTTCAATTGATAAGATCTCCCCGGAATTGCCTGAAACGGAATCTGCGAGATATAAGTACCTGCATTTTCTTCAAAATCATATTGATTGCCGGAATCATCGGTGACATTGACTGTCGCGCCCGATTCGAATTGGGGTCCGTTTTCCTCGAGTTTGTAGGTCCTTGAAATCTTAATTTCCTGATTTTTCAGTTCATTGGTAATCGTCGCCTCAACTACAATGGCATCTTCGAAAGTATCGGTCTGCAACGCATATTGCTCCGTACAGCCAGTCAAGACGCATAAAGAGGCTAGGATTGTTATTTTAAAAAACAGTTTTCTCATGATTTGATTTTTATTCCCAAAATGGCGGGACTATGTTAGAAGAAAATAGCGAGCAATCGCCGCAGTATGGGACGACCATATAATACAAGTCATTCACGCTATAATAATAAAGCAATTGATTTCCACTGATTGCCGACAGCAATGCATTGCCTTTACACTCGGTAACGCCTGGCGTGAAGCAGAATTTGAATTCTTTTTTAGTACAATCAACAAAATAAGGCGGCAGCGGATCGTTTGGGAAAACATCCGTAAAATTGAAGAATATCCTTTTGGAAGAAACAGAAGCGACTTCGAAGAATCCGATTACTTTTTCATTCGGATTGTCGTCGGATTTTAAATTTCCATAAAAGAAACCGGGCTGGTTCTGTGATAAAATGCTTTCGGAGCCCGATAATTCGTTCAGGGTTTTATAAAAGGTATAAGCGGCCAGGCTTTGCACATATTGTTTCACAAGGATGCTGTATCGGTTGATGATTATCGGATCTTTAACACCAATAAAACGGATCGGAAAATCGACACGGTCTTCATTTAAATCAGCCGTGGAAGTCTGGATGATATCATTCGAGAAAACGGTAGAATAACAAGTCCGGATTTCCATTGGGCCGCGCGGCACCAGGCTGATTTCGTCATGATCTCCGGGATTTTCTCCAGGAACGGTAATCGCACGGAAAGAATTCCAGTTTGGGGCAATGATTTTATAGGTTTCTTCATATTCATACCGATAATATTTTGAAGTGTTCGCCGGATCAAAACTGCTTACCTTGAGCGAAACGCCGCGTTCCCCATCTTTAAAATCTACAACCGGAACCACATTTTCTATCCCGTTGACCGTTGTCATTACTTCAGTAGCCGAACTATAGGATTTTCCATCGCTGGTCGTAATATGAAGCGTATAGGCTTTCCCGGGAATAGCCTGAAAGGGTTCGGTTGAATAATAAATGCCGTTGTTTTCCTCGAAATTATAAGTATTTCCGCTGTCGTCATTGACAAAAATTGTCGCTCCGACTTCTAATTTCGGCGCATTTTCCTCAAATTTATACGTCCTGGAAATATTTATTTTCTGGGTCTTCAGCTCATTGGTCAGCGTTGCCTCAACAACAAGTGCTTCTTCAAAAGTATTGGTTTGTATGGCATACTGCTCGGTACAGCTGCTTGTCGCAAAATAGAGGCAAAGCAGCAAAACGATTGTGTTTATCGGCTTTTTCATCATGCTAAAATTTGAAATTATAAGTCACCGTCGGAACCGGAATCGAAAAAATGGACGTCTTATAGGCCTTAACCCGGCCTTCATCTGTAACGAAATAAATCGAATACGGATTGTTCCTTCCCAAAACATTATAAACGGAAATGTTCCAGAAACTGTGTGCGAATTTCTTAATCTTATGATTCCCTTCGATATTTACGCCGACATCGAGTCGGTAATAATCCGGGATGCGGAATTTATTCCGGTCGCTGTACAAAGTATATTCGGCATTTCCATAAACATATTTTCCAATCGGATACGTAATCGGCCGGCCCGTCTGGTATACAAAATTAGTAGAAAAGCTATAGCGTTTGGTGAATTTGTAGTTCAAAACAACGCTCACATCATGTGGCTTGTCGAAATTGGCGGCAAAGAATTTTCCGTTATTCACCTTTTCCTCATTAAACTGGCTGTCGAGTTTGATCATCGTGCGCGAATAGGTGTATCCGATCCAGCCGTTGAGATTTCCGATGTTTTTCTTAACGAGAAATTCGATTCCGTAGGCTTTCCCTTCGCCCTGCAATAATTCGGTTTCTATGTTTTCGTTGAGCAGTAATTCGGCGGCCACCTTATAATCAAGGATATTTTTCATCTTTTTATAATAGCCTTCGACGCTCAGTTCCCAAACGTCATCCTGAAGGTTTTTATAGAATCCGAGTGAGAATTGCTGGGCGTTCTGCGGTTTTACATTGAGGTCGGAAAGCTTCCACGTATCGGTTGGCGACTGCGTCGTATTGCTCGACAACAGATGGATGTACTGGTACGTTTTATCATAACCGGCCTTTACCGAAAAATCTTCAGTAAGAAAATACCGCGCGGCAATCCTCGGTTCGAAACCGCCGTAGGATTTGATGATTTCGTTGTTTTTGTAATTTTTGATTTCGGTAACCGTCGCATCATTTAATGGAACGCCTTGTTCATAAATGCGCTGGTTCGATTCGCCGAGCGCCGCAAACCAGGAATACCTGAGACCAACATCAATAAGCAATTTCTCACTCACTTTATAGCTGTCGGCGATATAGGCAGCCGATTCGAGCCCTTTTTCCTTGTCGATATTTATAGGAACCAGCAGCGATTCGGGGTTTTTCGGATCCAGGTAACCCGGGCGGATGCCGTAGTATTTGCTCGAAAGCCCGTAACTGAACTTATGCTTGTCGCTAAACTGGTAATTGAGCTTGAGCTGCACCTGGCTTTCATTGATCTTGTATCCGAAATCGAACGAATTCAGGTTTTCTGAATTGTAATCGATATTGAACTTATACTCACTGTTGGTAATAATTAATGAGCCTTTATTCTTATCGTTAAAAGTGTGGTCGTATTTTAGCGAAAGCAACCTGTTGCTGTATTTATAGAGCGAATCTGACGAAATGCTGAAGGCGTCATGGCTGTAATAAATCGTCGTCTCGAGCGCATTGTTCTTGTTGAATTTATGGCTGTATTTTACAATCCCGTCATAAAATGCCGCCCGGCTGTTCTTGAGCTGTTCCTCGTCGAGCGATTTCAGGACCCAATCGGAATAGGTCGCTCTTCCGCCAACAATCACGCTCGATTTGCCTTTTACGATAGGCGTGCTCAACATGATGTTGCTCGTTACGGGTCCGATTCCGGCCTCGCCGTTGAACTTTTCATAGCTGCCGTTTTTTGTAGTGATGTCGAATACGGAAGACAATCTTCCGCCAAATTCTGCCGGAATGCTGCCTTTATAAATGTCGACTTTCTTGGTCGTGTATGGATTGAGCGCCGAGAAAAATCCAAAGAAATGCGATGGATTGTACAACAACGCATTGTCCAGAAGAAACAGGTTCTGGTCTTCTTTCCCGCCGCGTACATTAAACCCCGCCGAGCCTTCGCCCGCTGTCTTGATTCCCGGAATGGCGATCGCAACCCTTAAAATATCCCTTTCGCCAAAAATAAGCGGGATGTTTTTGATGCCTTCGGCGTCGATGGTTGTTACGCCCGTAACCGCGGTGCGGATGTTTTGGGTTTTCTTGCTTTTGACGTTCACTTCGGCGAGCTGGTTGACTTTATCGGTCAGGTCGACATCGAGTTTACCATTGCTGTAAACCATGATTTTGCGCGTGAATTTCCTATGCCCGATCGATTCGGTTTCGATTACATTCATGCCCGAAGGCAACTGCATCGAAAAGAAACCCTCATTATCGGTGACGGTGCTGATTTTTTTGTCTTTAACGCGCACATTGATGTTGGAGAGTTTTTCGCCCGTCTTTTCGTTTTTGATAAAACCCGAAAGCGTGTACATCTTTTGTTCCGCTGCTGCCGATTCTTTTCCGATAAGTGTAATCGCGGGATTTTTGCGCGGGTTGGTATCGTTTATCGAATCGAATTGCTGGTAAAAAACGGGTTTTTCTGAATCGGGATTGTCCGAAGAGCCGGCATCGGTACCGAAATAATTCTCAGGAAGCTTGTCGTAAATGATGCTGTTGTTGGTCAGGATGATTTTCTTTCCATCGACAAAGAAATTGATCGTCGTATTTTCAAAAACCGATTCCAGGATTTGCTTTAACGGTGCATTGGTGTAATTTCCGGAAAGGAGACTGTTGTCGGCCTTGAGCCAGTTCGCATCAAAATAAAACTGATAGCCCGACGCTTTCTCTATCTGTTCGATAGCGGTTTTCCGGCTTACATTGCTATATGCGACGGAGATGCGGTCATTGGTTTCCTGGCAAAAAAGTGATTGGCTGAAAGAGAACAGCAGCAAAAATAAAAGCTTTCTCATGTTAATTGGTTTCGTTTGGAAGGGAATTGCTGAGGGATTTCAGCAGGTTTTTCAGGAAAAGTCTTTCGTTTTCTTTTTCGAGTGCGGTATTCTGATTGTAAAAACTGTCGATTTCTTTTTTCAAATCCGGAAATACTTCCGCAACATCTGACCGGGTGTTGCATCTGAAATATTGACTTTTATAGTCAACTACAAATTCATTTGTCAATGGAAATTTATAAAAAACACCATTGTTTGTCAGCACTTCTATCGCATCTTTATGGTGTTTGGTATAAAGCGCTATTTGGTTGTTGATGCGGTCCTCTTCGTAAAATCCATTTATAAATTTTGGAACATTGATGCTGTTAAAATTGAGGTTGACGAATTTTTTCCCATTCATTTCGAAAAATTCCGTTTTGGCAGTGATCAGGTTAATACCGAGATTACTGTTCTTATTGTCAATTTTGGCAATGACAATGTCTTTCAGGATGTCGTATTTAAGTGAAATCCCGGCGTAGAATTGCCCGTCATAATTCACTCCGCCTAATGTATATTTATCTGTGGCGTAATACCGGTGCGTGACATCAAAGGATCGCAGATTGTTGAGGTGGATGGTGCCGTTGTTGATTCCGAGATTGTTTTTCCCGACGGCTTCATCAAACGCATCATAAAGGGAATTACCTTGTGCATAGGTGCCAAAAATCCCTGCAAATGCAAGGAGAAAAAAGGGTAATTGTATTTTAAGGAGCTTAAACTTCATTTTGTTAAGAGGCTTATTGGTCGGTTTGGTTGCGTGTGAAAAGGCCGTTTGTTTATTTTTTAAAGATAAAACAAAACTTACAAATATTGAGGCAACTGATTTTTTTAACATTGCTATAACTTTTAATATATCAAAGCTAAACCTGGTTGAACAGAAAATTTTGGGTTTTAAAAACAAAAAACCCGGTTTAATTGAATAAACCGGGCTTTTTTATATTTGATGAAAGATTACTCTTGCGGAGTCTCTTTGTTGTCATCATTGCTTTCAGAACGTGGCGCTCTGTTTTCGTCGCGTCTTTCAGGGCGTGGGCCTCTGTCATCACGGCGATCGTCTCTTCTTGGGCCACGGTCGTCACGTCTTTCCGGACGCGGACCGCGATCTTCCCTTGGAGCATTTTCGTCTCTTGGAGGTCTTGGCAACAAAGCTTTCCTTGACACCTTCTCTTTTCTGGTTTTAGGATCGATTCCGAGGTACTTCACCTGGAATTCATCGCCCATATTGACCACGTCAGAAACATTTTCTGTACGTTCCCAAGCCAGTTCAGATACGTGAAGCAATACTTCAGCGCCAGGCGCATTCAGATATTCTACCACAGCACCGAAGTCAAGCATTTTAATCACTTTTACGTCATAGGTTTCGCCAACTACCGGTTTGAAAATCAAAGAGTCGATTTTCGCCAATACTGCTGCGATTCCGTCCGGATCTGTTCCAAGGATTTCGACTACACCTTCTTCGTTTACTTCGTTGATCACGATAGTCGTTCCGGTTGCTTTTTGAAGTTCCTGGATGACTTTTCCTCCAGGTCCGATCAGCGCACCAATGAAAGCACCAGGAATGGTTCTCATGATGATTTTCGGGGCGTGGGCTTTAACATCAGTTCTTGGCGTAGCCAAAGTTTCAATCAGTTTTCCAAGAATGTGTAAACGACCTTCACGGGCTTGGGCCAAAGCCTGCTCCATGATTTCGTATTTCAATCCGTCGATCTTGATGTCCATTTGACATGCGGTAATTCCTTCTGATGTTCCGGTGACTTTAAAGTCCATATCACCCAAATGATCTTCGTCACCTAAGATGTCAGACAATACTGCGAAACGATCACCATCGGTAATCAATCCCATTGCGATTCCTGAAACCGGGCGGATCATCTGAACACCGGCATCCATCAAAGCCAAAGTTCCGGCGCAAACCGTTGCCATAGAAGACGAACCGTTTGATTCCAATACTTCGGAAACAACCCTGATCGTGTATGGATTTTCAGCTGGGATCATGTTTTTCAACGCACGTTGTGCCAGGTTTCCGTGACCAACTTCTCTACGTGAAGTACCTCTTAACGGACGCGCTTCTCCGGTAGAAAATGGTGGGAAATTATAGTGAAGGTAGAATTTTTCTTCTCCTTGTTCTGATGGCGAATCAATTTGGTTGGCTTCTCTCGAAGTTCCCAAAGTGGCTGTTGCCAAAGCTTGGGTTTCTCCACGGGTGAACAATGCAGAACCGTGAACCGATGGCAAATAATCCACTTCACACCAGATTGGGCGGATTTCTGTGGTTTTTCTTCCGTCAAGACGTGTTCCTAAATCTAAGGTTACGTTACGGACGGCTTCTTTATTGACTTTATAGAAATATTTTCCGACCAAATCGCCGTTTTCAGCCAATTCTTCTTCGGTAAACAAAGCTTTCACTTCTTCTTTTACAACGTCAAATGCAGCAGAACGCTCTTGTTTGGCAGAACCTTTGCTTGCAATGGCATAAATTTTATCATAAGCCGCAGCTTTCACTTTAGCGTGAATCGCGTCATCGGATTTTTCCTGATCATACGTACGCACTTCTTTTTTTCCAAAAGCCGCCTGCAAACGCTCTTGCGCAGCAATCTGGTTTTTGATGTGTTCGTGTGCGAATTTGATCGCCTCAACCATTTCAGCTTCTGAAATTTCTTTCATTTCTCCTTCTACCATCGCGATAGAATCGGTTGAAGCGCCAATCATCATGTCGATATCGGATAATTCCAATTGCGCGCGTGATGGATTGATGATGAATTTTCCGTCGATACGGCCAACTCTTGCTTCAGAAATCAATGTTTCAAAAGGTATGTCAGACAAGGCCAAAGCTGCCGAAGCTGCCAATCCTGCCAATGCATCCGGCATAATGTCGTCGTCATGAGACATCAACTGGATCATCACCTGAACTTCTGCGTGATAATCACTTGGGAAAAGCGGACGCAAAACACGGTCAACCAATCTCATTGTCAATACTTCGTTATCGCTCGGACGCGCTTCTCTTTTGAAGAAACCACCAGGGAAACGACCTGCTGCTGCAAATTTCTCGCGGTAATCTACCGTTAACGGTAAAAAATCAATTCCCGGAGTTGCTTTTCTTGAGGAAACCACTGTTCCTAAAATAACAGTTTTTCCAATTCTTACTACCACAGAACCGTCAGCTTGTTTCGCTAAACGACCTGTCTCGATTGTGATGCTTCTGCCATCACCTA